>JABZGM010000415.1 GCA_015259235.1 Alloprevotella sp.
AGCCTGGAGACACTGTTATGGGAATGGATCTGGCTGCAGGTGGGCATTTGACTCACGGAGCTTCTGTAAGCTTCTCAGGGCAAACTTATAACTTTGTATCTTATAGCGTAGATCCGGAAACAGAACTCTTAGATTTTGACGCTATCTTAAAACAAGCCCAAGAAGTCAAGCCAAAGTTGATTGTAGCTGGTGCTTCAGCCTACTCTCACATCATTGATTTCTCAAAATTCCGTGAGATTGCAGATGCAGTAGAGGCTAAACTCATGGTCGATATGACCCATATCGCTGGCTTGGTCGCTGCAGGTCTTCATCCAAGCCCAGTTCCTTATGCTCATATCACGACTACGACGACTCACAAAACTCTTCGTGGCCCACGTGGCGGCTTGATTTTGACAAATGATGAAGATTTGGCTAAGAAGATCAATTCTGCCATCTTCCCTGGTATCCAAGGAGGACCACTGGAGCACGTCGTTGCAGCCAAAGCCGTTGCTTTCAAAGAAGCCCTCGATCCAGCCTTTAAAGAATATGCTGCTAACGTGATTAAAAACAGTCAGGCCATGGCTGATGTCTTTTTACAAGATCCTGATTTCCGTGTCATTTCAGGCGGAACTGAGAACCACCTTTTCCTTGTCGACGTCACTAAAGTCGTTGAAAATGGGAAAGTGGCGCAAAACTTGTTAGATGAAGTCAACATTACTCTCAACAAGAACTCCATTCCTTACGAAACCTTGTCTCCATTCAAGACAAGTGGTATCCGGATTGGGGCAGCAGCCATTACAGCTCGTGGCTTTGGTGAAAAAGAAAGTCGTACTGTGGCTGAACTGATGATCAAAACCATGAAAAATGCAGATAACCCAACTGTATTAGAAGAAG
>JABZGM010000416.1 GCA_015259235.1 Alloprevotella sp.
CAAGAAATCCTGTTCGACAAAATGGGCATCCCCACCAAAGGCCTGAAAAAAACCGCCAAAGGCGGCATTTCCACCAACGAAGCCGTGCTCGAACAGCTCGCGCCCGACTACCCCCTGCCCAAAATCATCCTGCAAAACCGCAGCCTGGCGAAACTCAAATCCACCTACACCGACAAACTGCCCGAAATGATTTCCCCCAAAGACGGCCGCGTGCATACCACCTACGCCCAAGCCGTCGCCATCACCGGCCGCCTCGCCAGCAACAACCCCAACCTGCAAAACATCCCCATCCGCACCGCCGAAGGCCGCCGCGTGCGCCGCGCCTTCACTGCACCGCAAGGCAGCGTCATCGTTTCCGCCGACTATTCCCAAATCGAGCTGCGCATCATGGCGCACCTCTCTGGCGACAAAACCCTCATCGCCGCGTTCCAAAACGGCGAAGACGTCCACCGCCGCACCGCCGCCGAAGTGTTCGGCATCGCCCCCGAAAACGTCTCGTCCGAACAACGCCGCTACGCCAAAACCATCAACTTCGGCCTGATTTACGGCATGGGCCAATACGGCCTCGCCAAATCATTGGGCATCGACAACATCTCCGCCAAAAACTTTATCGACCGCTACTTCGCCCGCTACCCCGGCGTCGCCGAATACATGCAGCGCACCAAAGAACAAGCCGCCGCCCAAGGCTACGTCGAAACCCTGTTCGGCCGCCGCCTCTACCTGCCCGACATCCATAACAAAAACGCCAACGCCCGCGCCGGAGCCGAACGCGCCGCCATCAATGCCCCCATGCAAGGCACCGCCTCCGACCTCATCAAACGCGCCATGATAGACGTGTCCCGCTGGCTGGTTTCAGACGACCTGAAGAG
>JABZGM010000417.1 GCA_015259235.1 Alloprevotella sp.
GTTCAGATTATACCATTTCTCTATATAATCTTTAAGTGCTTTCTTTGCTTCTTGTGCATCTGATATTTGTGTTAACTTGAAAAGTCCTTTATACAACTTAGGGAAAGCAAGCTTATCTGCATACATTTGTTTTTCGTTCTCTTTTAATCGAGAGTTTAGCATAAACCAAAGTAATAAATCAGGTGTCCAGCCTGCTGGCTTTGCTTGCTTGTCCATTTTCATCATATAGTCAACTAAACGATTAAAATCTGTATTTTCTATGTCTAATAGTATTCCTAATGAGATTCTATCTAAATCAGCTGCGTATATGGGATTCCTAAAGTTAGCTCCAAATATATAGTTATCCAAAGAACTTATATATAACTTTCTTAATTTGCCAACATTTTCCCCCATAGAGTAACTTATTTCAATTAATCGTATATGATTTACTGCAGAAGACCAATATGAAAATGGACGTACGATTCCTCTTTTTTCCCTTTCTTCCTGTATGTACTTTTCATCATCCTCTATTTCTCCTAACTTAATACTCAGAATCTTATCAAAGTACTTTTTGTCCTTTAATTTATCCCTAATAGGTTTATCTTGTTCTTTTTTAGAACCACCCAATTTAAAATTAAATAATCCCATAAGTTATTTCATTTGAAATGGTTTCAATACCATCTGTTATATAGGTTGCTCTTCTGTGGTTGAACTTTTATCAAACAAAAGTGCACAACTGCAAATATAGTTACTTTATTTGAAAAGTCGTCATTTTATTTTATAAGTTCTTTTTTGTTGTCATTGTGCAAAAATACCTTTTTATTTATAATTCAGACTAAAACTCTAAACTTAATTGGCAATCAATTTGTGCACTTTTGTTT
>JABZGM010000418.1 GCA_015259235.1 Alloprevotella sp.
AAGCAAAAACAGACCAAAGACAGAGTAAGAAAGAAGAGCGTAGTTTTGAGCTTCGTAGTGAGAAGGTTCGTAGTATCGTAGGACAGATCCCCTCCGTACTTGTTCGCTATGGCATTACTGCCATTGGAGTAGTCTTGATTTGCCTTTTTGCAATCGCCTACTTCCTGCCCTATAAGCAAGTTTACTCGGGAACGGCTACCATACATGAAATAACAATCGCACCAACCGATAGTACGGATATAACCATTCTGCTTAGGTTTGAGAACAAACGCCCCGGCAATGTAAATGGACAAATGCTTTATCTGCAGGCGTCCAATGGTACGTCTGTGGGGACAGTACGAGAACTTTTTACTGTTCGTGATACTTTGGAGCGGCAAGAAACCTTGTGTCGCTTCAAGACGACGGACATCCAACCATTGGAAAATCAAACTGTAGACTTCAGATTGGTTCAATCTTCCTGCAATCTCCTTCAAAAGCTACTCGGAGACATTGGATTATAGCGCATCTATTCCTTAATCAGGTGTTTCAATGTTGGGTCTGTCTTGATGCGTTCCGTCTCTGCATCCACAAGAGAAAGCACCTCTTGTTTTACACGCTTATAGTTGGCTTCGATAGTCTCTTTGAGATTGTCGAAGCCATCTTCGTTTATAAAGTCCGCTATAACGGGGATAGGCTGGTAGGCTTTCATTTCTGCTGACACCTTGGCACTATCCACGACAATCTCCGCATGGAAAATCTTTTGGTCAATGCGTTCATCGAAGT
>JABZGM010000419.1 GCA_015259235.1 Alloprevotella sp.
CCTGCGCCTTGGTGCTGAGCATCCCCTTGAGCTATTTTGCTGGCATCGGCAGAGCGTCCAAACGCGGTGTCCTCTTCAAGGGTGGTTTGCACCTAGATGCGGTGACGCAAATTGATACGGTGGTCTTCGACAAAACTGGAACCCTCACCACAGGTGTCGTGACTTTGCAAGATGGCATGGACAGTGGTGCAGAAGGAACTTTCTCAGTGAGCAATGATGAGGCGCGTGCCACGTCCAAAGTTGCGGTGGAGACGCTCCAACAGATGGGCATTCACACCGTGATGCTCTCAGGCGACTATGCCGAAGCGGTGGATGCACTGGCACAACAGTTAGGGCTCGATGAGTGGCATTCGCGCTTGTTGCCCGAAGACAAACTACATCATGTGGAACGCCTCATGAGCGAAGGGCGCAAGGTTGCCTTTGTGGGTGATGGCATCAACGATGCTCCAGTGTTGGCTCGTGCTCATGTAGGTTTTGCCATGGGAGCTGGTGGCACAGATGCTGCGGTGGAAACTGCCGATGTAGTCCTCGCCACCGATGATCCTCTCCGCGTAGCAGATGCTATTCGTGCCGGTCGTAGCACTCGCCGCTTGGTGTGGGAAAACGTCATCTTGGCGATTGGTATAAAAACAATCGTGTTGTTGCTCTCCGCTTTCGGCTTAGCGGGCATGTGGGCTGCCGTGTTTGCCGACACGGGTGTCGTATTGCTCTGTGTGCTCAATGTGAT
>JABZGM010000041.1 GCA_015259235.1 Alloprevotella sp.
ACAACTATTCCTAGTACGGGCAGTTGCTCATCTCAAAGAAAATTCGTAACTTAGCACATCGAAATTGCCTAATTATGCTCCATTTTTTCCGACATACATTTCTTCTTTGTGCGTTGATTTTCACCGCATGCCAAACATCTGGCTCTCAACAATCTCAAGCGCGTCAAAAAGATGAAGCAAATGCCCTGATTCTGTTGACCAACGCGAGAACCGCGCTACAACAAAAACGCTATGACGACGCCAGAAAGCACTTGCGCTCTCTGAGAAAAAATTGTCCCCTTGCGCTCAATGGTAGAGAAACAGGGATTCTGCTAATGGATAGCATTGAAATAGCCTTTACAGCAGACCGCCTCCGCATCGCAGATAGCCTAGTGCAAGACGAAATACAGCGCAAAGGTAAAGCGAATGCGCAGACACAAGCGCATTTTGATGAACTGTGTCAGCAGGCAAAGTTCTATCACCGAAAACTCCAACACGACATCGATCAACGAAAAAGCCATGACTGATCCTTATTCTTCCCCAGAAATTCCAGCCCCTCGCCCTGATAGCTTCTGGCAATCTGAACTTAACGAGAGTCAATGGTCGGCAGTCCGCGAATGCGAACGTCCTTTATTGGTCATTGCGGGAGCAGGTTCAGGCAAAACACGTGTGCTCACCTACAAAATAGCCTATCTTCTCGAACGCGGCTACGCACCATGGGAAGTATTGGCTTTGACCTTCACCAACAAAGCTGCCAAAGAGATGAATGAACGCATCAGCAACATTGTTGGACCCGGACGAGCACGGGGGCTTTGGAGTGGAACTTTCCACAGCATTTTCGCGCGCATATTGAGAGCTGAAAGCCAAAGCATCGGTTTTGACAGCAACTTCACCATCTACGACTCTGCCGACTCTCGTTCCCTTCTTAAGTCGATTATCAAAGAGCTCAAGTTAGATGATAAGACCTACAAGCCATCAAAGGTGCAAGGACGCATCTCTGATGCAAAAAACAGGTTGATGTTGCCCCAAGAATACGCGGCAGACCCTCACTTCACCAGTCGAGATGCCCGCGACAACATGCCCGATTTACATCGCGTCTACACGGAGTATTTTCGCCGTTGTCGCACAGCAAGAGCCATGGATTTTGATGATTTGTTGCTCTACACCTTCCTTCTCTTTGACAAAGTGGAAGAGGTGCGTAAGCGATATGCGCAGCGTTTTCGTTACATTTTGGTCGATGAGTATCAAGACACCAACTATGCTCAGCACGCTATCGTGAGTTTGCTCACGAAAGACAACCACAACATCTGCGTTGTTGGTGATGATGCACAAAGCATCTACTCTTTTCGTGGGGCAAACATCGATAATATCTTGCAATTCCACCGCCAATACCCCGAAGCAGTGACGGTGAAATTGGAACGCAACTATCGTTCGACCCAAAATATCGTTGATGCAGCCAACAGCATCATTCGCCATAACAAAGAACAAATCGAGAAAACAGTTTTCAGCGAAAACGAAAAAGGCGAAAAGATTCTGTTGATGCCTTCCGCCTCTGACAAGGAAGAAGCAGCAAAAGTGGTAGGACACATTTCCCGCCTTCGTCGCAGCGAAGATCTGCCACTCAACGAAATGGCGATTCTCTATCGCACCAATGCTCAGAGCCGTTCTTTTGAAGATGCTTTGCGTGAACGCAACATCCCCTATCGCATCTATGGTGGTTTATCTTTCTATCAACGTAAAGAGATCAAAGACATCATTGCTTATTTCCGTTTAGTTACCAACTTAAACGATGAAGAGGCATTTAAGCGCATTGTCAACTATCCAGCGCGCGGTATTGGAAACACCACGCTGCAAAAGATTTTCACGGCATCGCGCGAACAAAATGTCAGTCTTTGGGCGGTGGCAGAACAACCTTCTCTCTATGGTGTCGCGCTCAACAAAGGCGTGCTCAGTAAACTCGAAGGATTTTGCAACATGATTCTCGATTTTCGCTCACGCGTGACGAACATCGGTGCCTTTGATTTTGCGACAACCCTCATAGACTACTCTGGCATTAAAGCCGATCTACAAAAAGAAGATGGACCAGAAGGTCAAAGCAAACGTGAGAACGTGGAAGAACTCTTAGGTGCCATTCGCTCGTTTGAGCGTGACACATTGGAAGAAACAGGTCAACCCACAGTCTTCTTAGGAGAATTTCTGCAACAAAGTGCATTGCAAACCGATGCAGATCAGCAAGACGACAACACTCCCAAGGTAACACTGATGACCATTCACTCTGCTAAAGGTCTAGAATTTGGAGCAGTTTTCGTGACCGGACTTGAAGAAGGCTTGTTCCCTGGTTCGCAAGCAAGATTCTTCCCAAGAGAAATGGAAGAAGAACGACGACTTTTCTATGTCGCTGTGACACGTGCTAAGCGATTTTGCTTTTTGTCTTACGCTCAAAGCCGATTCCGCTATGGACAATTTGAACTTTCAGACCCTAGTCCGTTTATTGCAGAAATCAGTCAACGCTTTGTCCAAGAAGAAACACTCAGTTTTGGCAGTGAAGATCACATTCCCAATACTCTCCGAGACGCTCTTTTTGGCAACGAATGGGACGCACCAACAAGGACTCCAGACTTTTCAGCAAAGAATTCTACCAGTCGCGCTTATCCCAAACCAACAATTAGAAAAGACAATTCTATTTCGTCTAAAAATGGCTCTAGCACATCCACCTCACTCGGATTTTCTAGTAGCTCCGCTCCCTCAACTCAGTCCTCTGCTCTCAAATCGATGAAAGCAGCACAGTCAAAATCAGCCTCAGCAGCAACAAATGCTGCAATAAGTGCACTAGCAGAAGGGAGTCACATCGAGCACGATCGTTTCGGCAAAGGTACAATCCTAGCCATCGAAGGCACAGGCGAGAACACCAAAGCCGAGGTGGAGTTTCAAGCCGTCGGACGAAAAAAACTATTACTCAAGTTTGCTCGTTTCAAAGTGCTAGATTAGCCTTTGGTCATACCAATGAGAATGAGTAATTTTGCAACAACATTGAATACCCTACATGAGTAAAGACAATACACTTCAAGGTTCTTTCTCCGTGATTGCCGACTTTGAAGGAAACATCAACGACCTCCTCAACGTACAAGTGGATGGAACTCTCCCTGTTCTCCCACTTCGTAACATGGTTCTCTTTCCTGGCGTAGTAGCTTCTGTGGCAGTTGGCCGCGAAAGCTCTCTCGAACTGATTCGATATGCCGAGCAACGCGGAGGGGACGCCTATATTGCGGTATCCTGTCAAGTGGACGCAGCTATCGAAGTTCCCACGATGGGAGATATCTACCCTACGGGTACTTTGGCAAAAGTACTACGCGTGGTAGAAATTCCCAATCACCACCCCACAGCTATCCTCCAATCTTTCGGACGCATAAGCCTTTCTCCAGAACCTACACGCATCAATCCGTTCCTCCGCACCCACGTTAGCACACTCCCAGAGGAGTTGTCCGAAGAAAACGATGCGGAATTCAAGGCTCTATTTGAGACTTTTCGTGAAGCAACGCTGCAATATATCAAACTTAATGAGAATTTGGGTATGGAAGCCTTTATGGCTGTACAAAACATCTCCAACCCCATCTTCTTCATCAACTTTGTCGCAACCAATCTTCCTTTTGACACAGAAGAAAAGGCTTTATTGCTTGAAGATGGCAACATGATGAGCCGTACCTTCTCCTTATTGCGCATTTTGCAACGCGAACTTCAGTTTGTAAAACTCAAACAAAAGATTAGCGAACGCACACGCGAAGAACTGGATCAACAACAAAAGGAGTATTATCTCCAACATCAGATCAAGAACTTCCAAAAAGAATTAGGCAACTCTGAAGGAAATGACGCCCAAGAATTAAAAGAGCGCGCTAAATCGCTGAGTTTGCCCGAGAATGTGCAAAAGATATTCGAGAAAGAAGTGACCAAGCTGGAGCGCATGAACACTTCAGTGCCCGACTATAGCGTGGTTTACAACTATCTTGACACAATTTTGTCACTTCCTTGGGGAAAATGGACTACCGACAACTTAGATTTGCGACGCGCACAGCGAGTACTTGACCGCGATCACTATGGAATGGAGAAGGTGAAAGAGAGAATCCTCGAACACTTGGCAGTGATGAAAGTCAGCAAACAGCATCCCACCACGATTCTCTGTCTTTATGGCCCTCCTGGTGTAGGTAAAACTTCGCTTTGCCGCAGCATCGCCGAAAGCCTCGGCCGCAAATATCAGCGCATCTCTCTCGGTGGCGTGCATGACGAAAGTGAAATTCGTGGACACCGCCGCACCTATATTGCTGCGATGGGTGGACGCATCATGAAGACTATCATTAAGGCGGAAAGCAACAATCCGTTGTTGGTTCTTGACGAGATCGACAAAGTGGGGGGACGTACGCATCATGGCGACCCACAAGCTGCCTTATTAGAGCTACTGGATCCCGAACAAAACAATACGTTCCACGACAATTTCCTCGATTTCGACTACGATTTGAGCCAGGTCTTCTTTATTGCCACAGCGAATAGTTTGAGCAACATCCCAGATCCTCTGCGTGACCGCATGGAACTCATCAATGTGGAAGGCTACCTCACCGAAGAGAAGAAAGAAATTGCCAAGAAACATCTTTTGCCTCAAGCACTTGAGAGTCTTCAGTTGCCATTTTCATTAAAGGTGTCTCCAGCTGCGACCGAATTTCTCATCGAAAAATATACTCGCGAAAGTGGAGTGCGACAATTAGAAAAACAAATCGCTAAGTTGGTACGCAAGATTGTGCTCAACTATCAGATTTCCGATGAGGACCAACAAAAGGCGATGGCAAACAAGACGTTAAAGCCAGCGGATGTGCAAGAGATTATGGGAACTTCTCCCTATAATCGCGACGCTTATCAAGGTAATGATTTTGCCGGTGTGGTGAATGGTCTAGCTTGGACTGCCGTAGGGGGAGAAATGCTCTTCATAGAAAGTAATATCAGCCGCGCAAAGAGTGGGCGTTTGAGCATCACAGGTAACCTCGGAAATGTGATGAAAGAAAGTGCACTATTGGCTTTTCAATATGTGAAGTCACACTTGGACGAGCTCGGAGTGGACCATCGCATCTTTGAGCATTGGAAACTTCACCTCCATTTCCCCGAGGGTGCAGTGCCCAAAGATGGACCTTCTGCCGGTATCACCATTGCTACTTCGATGGCATCTACACTCACACAGCGCAAAGTACGCCCTCGTCTAGCTATGACGGGCGAAATTACGCTCCGTGGCAGAGTACTTCCTGTCGGGGGAATCAAAGAAAAGATTCTGGCAGCCAAACGCGCTGGCATCACAGACATCATTCTCTCTAAAGACAATGAGAAGAACATACTCGACATTCCCGAACGCTATGTCAAAGGAGTCACATTTCACTTCGTTTCCACGGTGAGCGAAGTTTGGAAAATTGCGCTTCTCGATGAAAAAGTGTCCAATGCCATAGACCTTACTATCCCACACTCCAAGAATAAGAATACAGATAATGAGTAATACCACCCCAAGCCTTCGACAAACGTGGCGTAAAGGCGAGCCTCTATTCCAATTGCAGCATACCGATGCTGGAAGTGCTGCGCGTGCTGGTCGCATCACCACAGATCACGGCACAATCGAAACTCCTATCTTCATGCCCGTTGGTACCCTTGGCACGGTGAAAGGTTTGCACACTCATGAGATTCTCGATGAGGTGAAAGCCCAAATCATCCTCGGAAACACGTATCATCTCTATCTCCGTCCAGGACTTGATGTGCTGGAAGCTGCGGGAGGACTGCACAAGTTCAATGGTTTTCATAAACCAATGCTCACCGATAGTGGTGGCTTTCAAGTTTTTTCTCTCACGGGTATCCGCAAATTGAGTGAGAATGGTTGCGAGTTTCGTAGTCATGTTGACGGCTCTAAACACCTCTTCACCCCAGAAAGTGTGATGGACATAGAAAGGACCATTGGCGCGGACATCATGATGGCTTTCGACGAATGCCCTCCCGGCACTGCGGATTTCGGATACGCACGCCAAAGTCTCGATCTCACGCATCGTTGGCTCGATCGTTGCATCAAACGCTTCTCAGAAACAGAGGATAAATATGGTCATCACCAGGCACTTTTCCCCATCGTTCAAGGTTGTGTTTACCCAGAATTGCGCCGCGAAAGTGCACAGTTTATGGCAGAACGTGACGCAGAAGGTTATGCCATCGGGGGACTTGCTGTAGGCGAACCAGCAGAGAAGATGTATGAAATGATTGAGGTTGTCAATGAGATTCTCCCAACAGACCGCCCACGCTATCTCATGGGAGTCGGCACTCCGATGAACATCCTCGAAGGTATCGAACGAGGCGTAGACATGTTTGACTGTGTGATGCCAACGCGCAACGGACGTAATGGTCAAATCTTCACATGGAATGGTATCATTAACTTCAGAAACGCCAAATGGGCAAAGGACTTCTCTCCCGTAGACCCCATGGGTACCGCTCATTGTGACCATGCCTACACGAAGGCTTACTTACATCACCTCTTTAAGTGCAAAGAACTCTTGGCACTTCAAATAGCTTCGATTCACAATCTCGCATTCTACCTCGAATTGGTACGAGTAGCGCGCGAGCATATCTTAGCAAACGACTTTGCAGAATGGAAGAGAAACGTCCTTCCTCAGTTGGCTCACCGACTTTAATCTCCACATCATCTCATGGATTTCAAAGATAACGATGCGGAATTGCCCGAGAACCCAACTCAGCCTTCTGAAGAAGGAGAAGAGATGACAGACCTCTCAACTAAAAACTCCAACTTTCCAGAAGAGTTAATCAACTCGGGAACAATAAATTCCAATTTTTCTTTTGAAGCAACTCAAGAAGTGCTAGATACTCTCATAGAGGAGGGTGATATTAGTACAACAGTCGAGGCGGCATCATCGACGGAAGAGACAGAAATGTCCCTTTCGCCAGTGGTGTCGCGCGCTGCATCTAAAAAGAAGTGGCTCAAATGGCTGCGATGGTGCGTATTTTCACCTTGGTACCTCCTAAAAGGACTATGGTGGCTCATACGCTCCTTCTTCCGTGGCGTAGGTTGGTGCTTCCGCGGTATGTTGCGCTTAATTGGTTTTCAGAGAATTGACAGATATATCCTCAACAAATATCTCAGCACTTATTTTTTTCTATTGATACTCATCATCACGATTGCCATTATCTTTGACTTTAACGAGAATATCGACAAGATAACCAATGGTGGTGCCAAATGGACTGAGATTATTTTCGACTACTACGCGAACTTTGCTCCCTATTTCGCAAATATGTTCTCGCCGTTGTTCGTCTTCATTGCTGTCATATTCTTCACAACCAACCTAGCGAACCACTCAGAAATCATAGCGATGAAGTCTACGGGTATGAGCTTCCGTCGTCTACTCCGCCCCTATATGTTTGGCGCTACGTTTATTGCGGTCATCACCTTCGCATTGGGGGCTTACGTCATTCCCAAAGGTAATGTGGCTCGCGTGAACTTTTCCAACAAATATATCAAGAAACAGTTGGTGATTGACGAAGCAGACAACATACAGATGCAAGTAGACACTGGTGTTGTAGCTTATATCTCCCATTTTGACAATAGACTTAAGTCGGGGTCAGGCTTCTCATTAGACAAATTCTCCGAGAAAAAACTAGTTTCGCGCCTCACCGCTCAGACGATTCAGTATGATACGCTGGCAGATCACAAATATTCGTGGACGCTTCATGGATATATGATTCGCACGCTCACTGGTACGCGAGAGAAAATCAAATCTGGCGAAAAGCTCGATACGACTATCGTAATGGAACCCAAGGACTTTTTCTTCATCCGTGGACAACAAGAAACGATGACAGTGCCAGAACTTGACGCATTTATCGCACGTCAGCGTTTGCGAGGCGCAGCTGGACTGAGCACCTTTGAAGTAGAATACCACAAACGCTTTGCCTCTCCATTTGCAGCTTTTATTCTTACGCTGATTGGTGCCTCTATATCGGTGCAAAAGCGCAAAGGCGGCATGGGCACGAGCATTGGTCTTGGACTTGCTCTTACCTTTACTTACATTCTCCTTCAGACAATTTCATCATCTTTTGCCACCAATGCAGGCATGGTAGCTTGGTTAGCCGTATGGTTGCCCAATATTCTCTATACTGCCATCGCATTTTGGTTCTACAAACGAACGCCACAATAACGCAATCGCTGCGTTACATTCATCGAATCCTCCTATTACATTATAATGAGCAACGAAAAAAACACCTCTTATGAGGAACCTACATATTCAATCTCCGCAAGTGGAGAGTCAACACAAAGCAAAAACCCTTATCCTGCTGCCGAGGTGATTCCTCTTGGCTGTGAGGATTTCACGGACAACTCAGAGCTTCCTTCTGAAAAGTCTGAAGATTCATCTGTGGAATCCTATATTCCCTCGCAACAATCAGAAAAATCTGTTGATGCTCAAGCGAGTTCTGCAGAGACTTCCCATCCCTCCGTAGCGGAAGCCAAAGAAGGTAAGCCCCAAACTGCAGAACCAGCGCCAGAACCTACGGTATATTTCGAGGACTTGGCTTTGAGTGACGATGTGCTCGACGCCCTTTGGGATATGCGCTTTGAGAAATGTACCCCCGTACAAGCCCAATGTATCCCTCATATCCTAGAAGGCAAAGATATGATTGGCATTGCACAGACAGGAACAGGCAAAACTGCTGCTTTCCTCTTGCCTATGCTCACCCTACTCCACAAAGAACCGCATCCTGCAGACGCAGTAAACTGCTTGATTCTTTCACCAACACGCGAACTTGCGCAACAAATCGACCAGGCTCTCCAAGGTTTTGCCTATTACACCAAAACCAACAGCGTGGCTGTCTATGGCGGCAACGATGGCATCCGATTTGAACAAGAGCGCAAAGCCTTTTCCCAAGGTGCAGACATCATTGTTGCCACCCCAGGTCGCTTGATTTCTCACCTCCAGTTGGGCAATCTCGATCTTTCTCGCACAACCCATATCATTCTCGACGAAGCCGATCGCATGCTCGACATGGGATTCTTCGATGACATTAAGACGATCATGAAGCAACTTCCCGAGCATAAGCAGACTATTCTGTTTTCTGCGACAATGCCTCCGGAGATTGCGAAGCTGGCTCGCGAAATGATGCACAACCCTGTGGAGGTAAAGATTGCCGTCTCTAAACCCGCAGAGAAGATTGACCAAAGTGTCTACGTATGTCGTGATAGTGACAAGACGCCTATCTTGAAGCATATCTTCACCCAGCAGCCACCTGAGCGCGTGATAGTCTTTGTGTCTTCCAAACAACGTGTGAAGGAACTCAACGTCATTCTCAAGCGCAAGGGCTACAACTGCGCAGCCATGCACTCAGATCTCGATCAAGCTGAGCGCGATGTCGTGATGCTAGGCTTCAAACAGCGTAATATCGACATGCTTATTGCTACTGATATTGTTAGTCGCGGCATAGACATCGACGATATCCAGATGGTCATCAACTACGATGCGCCACGCGACCCCGAAGACTATGTGCACCGCATCGGTCGTACAGCACGTGCAGGACGCGAAGGTCGCGCCATCACACTCATTGGTGAGAAAGATCGCTACCCTCTCTCGAAGATTGAAAAACTTCTGGAGAAGAAAATCACTCGAAATCCCTTACCCGAAGGCTGTCTTCCTCCAGAAGAACCCACTTCTCACGAAGGGCGCGGCAAACATCGCCGAGGTGGCAACCATGGCGGTAGAGGAAACTCCGACAACCGTGGTAGAGGAAGAGGTGGAAAATCTCACGCTGGCTCCGACAATAACCGCAGTCAAAGCAAATCTTCACCAACAGAAAACAGCAAACAGGAACAATCTACCAACAGACAGCGTCGTCACCACCGTCGCCCCAACCAAAACAAGTCCAACTCGAGCAATCACCATGCAGCAAGTCAAGCCTAATGGAACAAATCCTCCGATATTTCCCCGATCTCACCGATAAACAGAAAGAGCAGTTTGCGGCTCTTGATGCCCTCTATCGTGATTGGAATGCGAAAATCAATGTGATTTCTCGCAAAGACATTGACAATCTCTACGAACATCACGTGTTGCACTCACTAGGCATCGCCAGAGTGATTCGTTTTCGCCCAGGTTCTTCCGTCCTCGACATTGGTACGGGCGGAGGTTTCCCCGGCATTCCCCTCGCCATCCTCTTTCCCGAAGTGAAATTCCACCTACTCGACTCCATCGGTAAGAAGGTTAAAGTTGCCCAAGCCGTAGCGGAAGCCATCGGTTTGGAGAATGTACGCTGCTCTCACCGCAATGTCATGGAAGAGAAGGAGAAATATGACTTTGTGGTCAGTCGCGCTGTCATGCAGATGGGAGATTTGGTGAAACTTATCCGCAAGAACGTGCACCACGAACAAAAAAATTCACTCCCCAATGGCGTGATTTGCTTAAAGGGTGGCGACATCCAACTGGAAATGCGCCCATTTAAGAACTGCTGTGAGGTGTGGACCCTCTCGACTTACTTTGAAGAAGAGTTCTTCGAGACCAAGAAAGTGGCGTACGTGTCGTTATAACGAGTCACCATACTTAAACAAAACCCAAGAAACTTCTCTAACCTCTTCCCCCGCTTGTAGTACTTCCATCTCTGCATCAAGTTAGGCGGAAAGTAGTTAGTCCTTTTGTATCTCTAAACCTTCCCAATATATGCTCACGGTAAAAAGTTTTTTCATGGAAATGCTGGGAGAAAACACCTATCTTCTCCACGATGAAACGAAGCAAGCCGTACTCATCGACTGCGGTGTGCTCCATCCTCAAGAAAAACAAGCCATAACCGACTATGTAACTGCCCACCAACTGCAAATCACTCAAGCGTGGCAAACACATGGTCACTTTGATCATATCTTTGGTTGCCAATGGGCATACGAGACTTTCGGAGTATCTCCCATACTCCACCCTGCCGACGAGCACAGATATCTGCATGCAGGTGAAGAACTTCAGCTTTTCCTGCATCAACGTGTGGAGATTCCAGTCCCCTCCTTGGCAGCATATTTAGCAGATGGACAAATGTTGTCATTCGGCAACCATGATTTTGAAGTGATTGCCACACCGGGTCATACACCTGGTGGCGTATGTTTCTACTGCGCTTCGGAGAAAGTACTGATTACTGGGGACAGCTTGTTTGAAGGCAGCATCGGGCGCTGTGATTTGCCAGAAGGAGACATGGACACTTTGATACAATCGCTTCAAACTCGTGTGATGACTTTGCCTGATGATGTCCGTATTTATCCTGGACATGGTAGAAGTTCAACCATCGGTCACGAACGAACCAGCAACCCCTACCTTATTTCCTAATCAATTCTTTGCTTATGCGTCTTTCACGTTTCCTTCTTCTTTTCGGATTTCTCAGCCTTGCTTTGGCGATGAGCGCTCAGCAACGTAAGAACAACGCACGCACAGTGCGCAACTCTCTTGTCACGCCCACCAAACCCACAGTAGATGTGCATCATCTGATTGAGGTCTATGATTGGGCTAAGGCGAGTGCCGCCCTTCAATCCCTAGTGCAGAGCACAAAGGAGGCTTCCGCGAAAGATTCTCTCCAATCACTCCTACGAAGTGTGCGCCGTGCCGAAGAAATGATGGCTACGACTCAGCAAATTGTCTTTATAGATAGTGTGGTGGTGGATAAATCAAAATTACTTTCTGCCATTAAGATGAGTGAAGAAGCAGGAAAACTGCTCCCCTCAGCCCAAGTCTTTCCTCATCGCAACAATGCAACACTGTGGTCTAACGCAACTTTTGTCAATCCACTCGAAAGTACTGCGATCTTTGCTGCACCCTATGGTCACAACCAGAGCTTACAGTCTGTGTTTCGTACTGGAAATGGGTGGACACCAGCCGCACCCTTAGCTGGTATCGACAGTACTTTCAACGCGCCAGACTACCCTTTTCTCCTTTCAGACGGCACTACGCTATATTTCAGTGCAAAAGGAGCGGAATCCATTGGCGGATATGACATCTTCGTGACGCGTTACAATCCCGACACGCGACAATATGTCAAACCTACGAATGTGGGCATGCCCTTCAATTCTCCTGCCAATGAATACCTCTATGCGGTAGACCCTACCATGGGTATTGGATTATTGGCAACAGATCGCCGTCAACCCGAAGGAAAAGTCTGCATTTACTCCTTCCTTGTCCCCAGCGAGCGCAAGGACTATGATAGTGAGCGAATCTCCTCTACCGAGTTGCGCCAATTTGCACAGATTTCTTCCATCGCCCAAACGCAAATAGGTCAAACCGCTTCGATTAAAACAGTACAACAACGTAAGGCGCAGCAAAAGCAACAGCTCAATGCAAGCTCGACTTCCCTTTTCCGTTTCGTGGTGAACGATAACAAAGTATATCACTCAGCAGAAGACTTCACCAATAAGGAGGCGCGCGCCCTTATTCCACAATGGTTCAAGGCTCATCAACAACACACCACGCTGAAAAAACAATGCGATGCTGCAGAGTTGACGTATGCTCGCCAACGCACTCAGAAAAACGAGCAACAACTAGCCACTCTGAAGCAGCAATTTATCGCTATCACGGCTCAAGAAAAAGCTTTGGCTCAACAAATAAGACAACTAGAATTGGCACAATAGGCGGTGTATTTGCCCAAAGTGGGCTATATCTCGTTCTTACTATCGCACTAGTCATAAGAAAACCTCATTCTATAAACCGTTTATATCATGGACAACACTTATTTCCCCGAATCTGAACTCATCATCAACCCAGATGGTTCCATCTTTCACCTACATCTCCGCCCTGAACAACTAGCCGACAAAACAATTCTTGTAGGCGATCCTGGTCGTGTGGCTTTGGTGGCTTCTCACTTTGAAGAAAAAGAGTGTGAAGTGGAGAGCCGCGAATTCAAAACTGTGACTGGCACCTACAAAGGTAAGCGCATCACAGTGCTTTCTACGGGCATCGGCTGTGACAACATTGACATTGTGGTCAACGAACTAGACGCACTAGCCAATATCGACTTTGCAACGCGCCACGAAAAGCCCAACTTCCGTCAATTAGAATTGGTGCGCATTGGCACTTGTGGAGGATTGCAACCACACACTCCCGAGGGTACTTTCATAGCTTCCCAGAAAAGCCTTGGTTTCGATGGACTCCTCAACTTTTATGCTGGACGCAATGAAGCGTGTGACCTAGAGTTTGAGAAAGCCTTTCTAGCACACATGCAATGGCAAGGCAATCAATGCATTGCTCACCCATATTGCGTAGATAATGATGCAGAACTGCTCGACCGCATCGGACAAACTGACATGGTACGCGGAGTAACTATCGCTTGTGGTGGATTTTTTGGACCTCAAGGCAGAAGACTTCGTGTGCCACTCGCCGACCCCACTGCGAATGATAAGATTATGGCATTCAAACATGGTGATCTCTGCTTCACCAACTTTGAGATGGAGAGCAGCGCGCTCGCAGGTCTATCCAAACTCATGGGTCACAAAGCCATGACTTGCTGCATGGTGATTGCTAATCGCGTGGCAGGCAAAGCTAATCCCAACTACAAAAACAGCATCGACACGCTGATTTCTCTCGTGCTCGACCGTATTTAATCCTCCACCTTCTTCGAGTGTTGCAAGTAGCTTCGCAGATAATCATTCACCTTGCCTAAGCATTGTTGCTAACTTCATCTATTTTGAAGAATAGTCTCTTTCAAATCTCTCGAGGTAGCGCAAGTTCTTAAGCCTGTCTACTCTATTTTTCGCCAATCGTAGCGCAAAGAGGAGCCAAAATCTAAGATTATGGCAGAAAAAACTGCGACAAACCGCAAGATTTGTGCTCAATTCTTCGGTTTTATGCTGTACAGCATAAAAAATTATTTGGAAGTATAATACAAAACTCCGAACTTTGCAATCGTTATCCGTACGGTTCGTTCCTTCTAGAACGGACCACATCTAACATTTTGTTAGAAACCAAAACGACGCGCTAGTGGGCGCGTCGTTTCTTTTTTGTCAGGGTACGAACCACAAACAAAGATTGTGACTTATCTGTCCAAGTTGCACTTGATT
>JABZGM010000420.1 GCA_015259235.1 Alloprevotella sp.
GTATTACGCTTAACAACGGGTTGCTCTGTTATCGTAACCGGTACCATTGTTGAGTCACCTGCTGAAGGTCAAGCTGTTGAACTTCAAGCTGAAAAAGTAGAAGTGACAGGGTTTGTAGAAGATCCTGATACTTATCCAATGGCAGCAAAACGTCACTCAATTGAATACTTACGTGAAGTGGCACACTTACGTCCTCGTACCAATATTATTGGTGCTATAGCTCGTGTACGCCATTGCTTGGCGCAAGCTATTCATCGCTTCTTCCATGAACAAGGTTTCTATTGGGTCGCTACTCCATTAATTACCGCTTCAGATACTGAAGGTGCGGGTGAGATGTTCCGTGTTTCAACACTTGATTTAGAAAATCTTCCTCGTGGTGAAGATGGTAAAGTTGATTTCAACCAAGACTTCTTCGGGAAAGAATCATTTCTAACGGTTTCAGGCCAATTAAATGGCGAAACTTATGCTTGTGCATTAAGCAAAATCTATACTTTTGGTCCAACATTCCGTGCTGAAAATTCAAATACAACTCGTCACCTTGCTGAATTCTGGATGGTTGAACCTGAAGTTGCATTTGCAACACTTGCTGATAATGCAAAATTAGCAGAAGACATGTTGAAATACGTGTTCCGTGCAGTGCTTGCTGAGCGTAAAGATGACTTAAAATTCTTTGAAAAACATGTAGATAAAGATGTGATTACTCGTTTAGAA
>JABZGM010000421.1 GCA_015259235.1 Alloprevotella sp.
ATTGTTTACACTGGGCTTCGACCAGGAGAAAAGCTCTATGAAGAAGTATTGAATGATCAAGAAACTGTTCTTGCAACGAGTCATGAGCGCATCAAGATTGCTCGTGTGCGTGAATATGAATTTGATAAAGTGTCGCAAGAGATTATAGCTCTCATAGAAACTGCTAAGACTTACGATCAAGAAAATACAATAAAGTCTCTGAAAGTACTGATTCCTGAATATCATCCTCAAAATCCGAATTATCAAAAACTTTTTCAGGCATAACTCCTCTACATAGTTTCTATTAAAGAGCTCCTATAAGCGGAAAGCCATGAATGATTTGTCCTCGCTTTCATTTGATGCTCCATCGATTTGTTGGACTCTAGAATACACACTAGTCATATCATCCCTTAATTCCGCAATATTACTGTCCGGTAAAAGTTTTTCTGATGACAAAAATAAGGCTGAAACCCTCTTGCAGGATTTCAGTCTCTTTTGTTACTTTGCTTGTTGCAAAAAAAACAGTAGTAACATGAGCAAAAGTGGTATTGTCCCAAAAAGTGTGTAAGTTTTTGGGACTATACCGAATTCCTTTCTATATCTAATGACCAATTGGGGCTAAGAGCAACAGCACACCCCCCTGCTCTTAGCTATTATAATATAGATATTTTCACAACTTCTATTTCTCCATTTAACATCCAAATTCGAGTTCATAAAAAGTTGCTGGGAAT
>JABZGM010000422.1:0-281 GCA_015259235.1 Alloprevotella sp.
GCCCTAACCGATAGACGAATAGTGCTTTATATCAATAGCTCAACGTCAAGAGTGAGACCCAACCCTCCGTACTCAACAGACTTTTATCGTACGGAGGGAGAGACTCTCGTTCAACAACATTGGCGAATGTTGAGCTCCCTATTGGACTTGAACCAATGACCGCCTGATTACAAATCAGGTGCTCTACCTACTGAGCTAAGAAAGCAGTTGAGCCCTATGATGGAGTCGAACCATCCTACTCGGTTTTGCAGACCGATGCCTAACCGATTGACTAATAGGGC
>JABZGM010000422.1:291-641 GCA_015259235.1 Alloprevotella sp.
TGCGTGACAGGCAGGTATTCTAACCAACTGAACTAACGTTCCATTGTCTGTCAAGTATTGCGGATATGTTTAGCACTCTTACGTACTTCAAACACTCTCATATACGCATCACGCTCAACCTGAGGAGCGGTCTTTTTGTACGATGTGGAAGACGTTCCACGATTACCAGCCTACCACGACAGACGATATGGTAGCTCATTTACGTTGTTGAGTATGATGTGCTAATAGGTGGTAGCTAACCTCCCTAATTAACATCAAGCTGGTACGCTTCTCACGTAGTAGTGACGGCTTTTCCAAGCCTATCCGTGAGACTTCATTATATTGGTTATTATCGCTCTCGCTGTTCAAAC
>JABZGM010000423.1:0-338 GCA_015259235.1 Alloprevotella sp.
GTACAAGGATGATCCAGAATTTTTGGCAGAATTTCGCCATTACTTAAAGGACTATTCAGGTCGCGAAACACCGCTCTATTTTGCGGAAAGTTTAACAGACCACTTAGGTGGTGCTAAGATTTATCTCAAGCGCGAAGACCTTAACCACCTTGGTTCTCACAAGCTCAACAACGTTTTAGGGCAAATTCTTCTTGCCAAACGTATGGGCAAAAAACGTGTTATCGCGGAAACAGGTGCTGGTCAGCATGGTGTTGCTACTGCAGCGGCTGCAGCCAAGTTTGGTATGGCCTGTGATGTCTACATGGGGGCAGAAGATGTGGAACGTCAACGTCTTAATG
>JABZGM010000423.1:348-598 GCA_015259235.1 Alloprevotella sp.
TCCGTATGGAAATGATGGGAGCAACTGTTCACGCAGTTGAAACGGGGACACGAACTCTTAAGGATGCGGTTGATGCAGCCTTTGGAGCATGGATGAATGACCTTGAAGCCTTTTACGTTCTGGGATCTGCTGTGGGTCCTCACCCTTATCCTACAATTGTCCACGAGTTCCAAAAAGTTATCAGTGAAGAATCACGTCGTCAAATCTTAGAAAAAGAAGGCCGTTTACCAGACTACGTTGTTGCCTGTGT
>JABZGM010000424.1 GCA_015259235.1 Alloprevotella sp.
CCAGTAAAGAACTGCTCAAGCGTAATAAAGTTGCCAAGCGACTTGCCCATCTTCTGTCCATTAATGGTAATCATATTGTTGTGCATCCAATACTTCACCATTTCATCACCCTGTGAGGCTACAGCTTGCGCAATCTCGCACTCATGATGAGGGAAGATAAGGTCCATACCGCCACCGTGAATATCAAAGTGATCACCTAAATACTTGCGTCCCATCGCTGTACACACACAGTGCCAGCCTGGGAAACCATCACTCCAAGGAGACGGCCAACGCATGATATGTTCTGGCATAGCACGTTTCCAAAGGGCAAAGTCAATCTGATTACGCTTCTCGCCAACACCTGCCAACTCACGAGAATTGTTTATCATGTCAGTGATGTTACGACCAGAAAGAACGCCATAATGGTGGTCCTTGTCGTATTTCTCTACATCAAAGTAGATACTTCCATTGCTTTCATAAGCATAACCGTTGGCAAGAATTTGCTTTACAAGTTCTTCCTGCTCTATGATGTGACCTGTTGCATGTGGTTCGATGCTTGGTGGAAGAACATTGAGCGAATGCATAGCATCATGATAGCGATTGGTATAGTGCTGCGC
>JABZGM010000425.1 GCA_015259235.1 Alloprevotella sp.
ACAATGCGCGCTGCCGTGGCAGTGTCGAGCGAACAAATGTCATTGGCTGGGTTGGTCACCGAGAGTGCCATGACAGGAAGTCCCTTTTCTGCCAATTTCTTCACCTCAGCACGTTGGGCTTCTGTGATTTTCAAACCCATGGCGTTAATGAGAACGAGATCATATTTGCCGATATTTTCAATGTTTTCGGCATCTACGTCTTCGAGACTAACGAGGACATTGTCATTGGCTTTGGCAATATGACCCGAAGTGAGGGGCTGGAAGTTGACCAAAGCGATACGTGTGGTGCCCAACCATGTGCGCCACGCGAAGGATGCCACAAAGACTAAGAGGAGAAATCCTACAAAACCTATCCATAATCGACGAGACTGTAGGAATGATTGGAATTTTGACATTACGATATAGACGTTGGAGATTAGACGTTAGAGGGTACAGAATAGACGTTAGAAGATAGACCTTAGACATTAGAGGGTCGCATCCTCTTTCTGCTCGCCACGCAAGCACTACTCGGAGGAATAGGCGTTAGACCTTAAGGAGTAGACCTTAGACGTTAGAGAATTTAGAAGAGTTTATCGACATCTATCTTAATTGTT
>JABZGM010000426.1 GCA_015259235.1 Alloprevotella sp.
CCTATATAAAAGCCCCTAAGGAGCTGCTGTAAAAACGAGTATTGCAACACCTCCGCAAAAACGTACGAGCTATAGAAGAAAATCTCCCACGTTTTTGGAAAAACGTGGGAGATTTTCCAAAAAACGTCGGAGTTTTTTCAGCATACGTCGCACAATTTTTCCAGCCCTTACTATATGATGCAATGAGGAGTCTCACGAAATTAGTACTTTTCATTAAGCAACAATTCTAACGCTAAAATCACCAAAAAACGCTCTCGAAAACCAAGGAGGAAAAAAGATGGTGTTCATCCTACATCGGTCAACCTAAAAAGAATTCCCTCGCGCGCGCATACGCGCGCACCTACTGCAATTTTCAACTTTTTGCTTTCACAACCTTCACAAAATTCGCTGTAGGACAATCATGTTCAGATGATTACAGCCCTATTAGGAACGAAGTTCGTCAAACAAACAGAAAACATCGCTAAAAGATGCTCCACCAATGCTCAAAAGTTAGGAAACTCTTCCATCCATGAACCTGATAGCGAACATGGTATTTTGACAGTAAAAGCTACCCTTCTGTGAAGGTTGTG
>JABZGM010000427.1:0-284 GCA_015259235.1 Alloprevotella sp.
GAGTTCGCGGGTGCAGATGTCGAGCACGGCTTTGCGCTCGCGGAGCGTGAGGGGCGAGAAGTCGAGGGCGATGGCCAGCAGTTGGTTGGGGCGAACGCTCCAATCGGCGTTGCCGCCGTCGACGTAGTCGAAGAGATAGCCGCAGTGGTTGACAAAGGTGGCGCGGAAGCTCTCCTCAAACTGCCGGCACTCGGCCTCGATGCGTTCGGCGGTGATGAGGCGTTCGGGGCGGCCGTCGTCGACCAGCAGCTGTTGGTAGAACTTCTTGGCATTATAATAGAGCG
>JABZGM010000427.1:294-567 GCA_015259235.1 Alloprevotella sp.
ATGTAGCCCGAGCGCGGGATGATGGGGCGACCCCACGCGGTGGAGTTCATCCACGTGACGGCGCGGTCGCGACCGTTGGCATAGACCAGGCCGTTGGTGTGGCCAAAGAGGTTGGTGTGGCGGCCTTCGAAGATGAACGACATGATGCGGTCGATGAGGGCGCCGTAGCGTTCGCGACAACGCTCACGACCGACGTATTTGGCGTACTGTTGCAGGCACCACATGGCCCACAGGAGCGTGTCGGGCTGTTCGGTTTCGTAGATTTGCACGCTC
>JABZGM010000428.1 GCA_015259235.1 Alloprevotella sp.
CCCTATTTATGCTCTTGCACGTGCTGAGAGAAGAAGTCTATGACATCGATTTTGAAGTGAGAGTCAATAGTGCCCACCTTTTGACAGACATCGTGAAGGAAAAAGAAGTGGACACCGACAAGAGTCCCGATGCCTACTTTATGTCGGAAGCCTACAATTTTATAAAAGATTGGGTGGGAAAACAGACACAAGAAAATGCCGGTTTTAAGAGCCTATACGTCTATAAACTCCTCAACCAAGTCCAAGTGATCTGGTATGAAGTAGCATTGACCAGTGCAACCACCGCAGAACAAGAGAAAGAAAAGATAGACATTTTCAATCGTTTGAACATCGGCAAAATTCCCCTCGACGATGCCGAACTCTTGCGCGCCCTCTTTTTGAACCACATCGTGGGAGAAGGCACGCACGATGACGTTTTGCTCAAAGGCATCTTTGCCACCGAATGGCAGGAGATGGAGTATTTTTTGCAAAAAGATGACGTTTGGGGATTTTTGAACCCCGAAGATAAGGCTATGCGCAACCGCATTTTGCTCCTCTTCCTAGTG
>JABZGM010000429.1 GCA_015259235.1 Alloprevotella sp.
GAAGAAGGCCGCCGTATTCGTCAAGCTTTTATCGCCCGCGAAGGCTTTACTGTTGTGGCTGCCGACTATTCACAAATCGAGCTGCGCATTATGGCGCACCTATCTCAGGATCAGGGCTTAATTAACGCCTTTACTCAAGGCAAAGATATTCACCGCTCTACTGCGGCAGAAATCTTTGGTGCCGCACTGGATGAAGTAACGTCCGAACAACGTCGTAATGCCAAAGCGATTAACTTCGGTTTAATTTATGGTATGTCAGCCTTTGGCTTATCGCGTCAACTCGGTATTGGCCGTGCCGATGCTCAGAGCTATATGGATTTGTATTTCAAACGCTATCCAGGCGTGCAAACCTTTATGCACGATATTCGTGAAAAAGCTAAAGCCCAAGGCTATGTGGAAACCCTATTCGGCCGTCGTTTATATCTGCCGGATATTAACTCATCTAATGGTATGCGTCGTAAAGCCGCCGAACGTGTAGCGATCAATGCACCAATGCAAGGT
>JABZGM010000042.1 GCA_015259235.1 Alloprevotella sp.
CCCAAAGGCTGTTGTAATAGACATCACCTTATTCTATTTCTTTTGCTCTGGACACCTCATTGCCCACCACACGGCACTGAGGTGTCCGAGTATAAGTATACCATTCAGCTTCGTGCGTTAGACAGTCACGCTTCTCAACCCAATACACAAGTTTTGCATTATGATTCACATCAAAAACCTACATAAGACTTATCAAGCTGCACAACCCTTGCACGTGCTCAAAGGCATAGACTTAGACATCGAAGAAGGGGATTTTGTGAGCATTATGGGAAGTTCGGGTTCTGGCAAATCAACCCTGCTCAACATATTGGGCATACTCGACACCTATGATGAGGGGGAATACTATATTGCTGACACGCTCATCAAAAATCTGTCGGAAAATAAGGCCGCAGAGTATAGAAATCGTATGATAGGTTTCATTTTTCAGTCGTTCAATCTCATCAACTACAAAACGGCGTTGGAGAATGTGGCACTTCCGCTTTACTACCAAGGGGTGTCGCGCAAGAAGCGAAACCTGCTGGCGATGGAACAATTGGAACGATTAGGATTGAAAGATTGGGCTCACCATTTGCCCAACGAATTGTCGGGCGGACAAAAGCAACGTGTGGCAATAGCGCGCAGCATCATCACCAATCCTCAAATACTATTGGCAGACGAACCCACTGGAGCCTTAGACTCCACGACATCGGGCGAAGTGATGCAATTGCTCACCGATCTCAATGCGGAGGGTCGCACCATCATTGTGGTGACTCACGAAAGCGGTGTGGCTTATCGTACGAAACGCATCATTCACCTTTCGGATGGCGTGATTGGGCGCATCGAAGAAAATGATCCCAATGCGCTGCAACCATTTGGAGATTTGATGAAATAGCCGCATCACATCCCAACCTTATGACTTTTTCCAAGAAAGTTTGCCTTTCTTGTCACTCCTATAACATAGCGCACTATGTGGCACGACATTTTCATACGACTCCAACAAAACAAGCTCCGCACTGCTCTCACGGGGTTAAGTGTGTCGGTGGGCATCTTTCTGCTCATCGTATTGCTCGGCGCAGGCAATGGGCTGATTCATGCCTTTAATCACAACAATCAGATGTTTAGCAC
This sequence comes from Alloprevotella sp., assembly GCA_015259235.1. Taxonomy (GTDB): domain Bacteria; phylum Bacteroidota; class Bacteroidia; order Bacteroidales; family Bacteroidaceae; genus Alloprevotella. Next base: position 1,105 of record JABZGM010000042.1, read on the forward strand.
CGATGCTATATCCATCTACCCAGGCTATACATCTAAGCCCTTCAAAGGTTGGAAAGAAGACCGCAACATTAAGTTTGACAACATAGACGTTGTCAACACTGCAGTGGTGGCAAAGAGCAAGGTGAAGTCTACTGCTGGTAAACTAACTAGCTCAGAAAAAACAGCTTCTGCACACCAACATTATTTCAAAACAACCCTATACGGACAATCTCCTGAAGCCTACAACATAGAACGATTATCCCTCGCAAAAGGACGCTATATCAATGAACTAGACCTCAAAGAGCAACGTAAAGTGGTGGTGATACCCGACTATAGTGCAGAAGAAACATTCGGCAGCATCGAGGCAGCTATCGGCGACTATCTGAACATCGACTCTGTGTCCTACCAAGTGGTGGGAGTACTGGAATCGAATGGTAATAAAGGACAGAGCCGATGCCATATCCCTTTTAGCACATTCCGCACCATCTTTCACTCGGGCTTTGAGGTTCCAGAAATTGTGGTACAAACATATAAACCTGAAGAGGATGAATCTTTTGAGGCTTTGAGGGCGGCATGGTGTAAGAGCTTAGGGGCTCGCCACGATTTCGCAGAAGACGACGAAAGTGCAGTGTGGATATCCAGTGTTGCTCAAGGAGCAAAAGAGCAAAATTTAGCTTTGACGATGCTCGAACGTGCATTGTGGGTGGTCGGATTGCTCACGCTGATGAGCGGTGTGGTGAGTATTTCGAACATTATGCTCATCACCGTAAAAGAAAGGACTAAAGAATTTGGTATCCGCAAAGCACTGGGCGCACGTCCTTGGGCGATACTTCGCAGTGTACTCGCAGAAAGTGTAATCATCACGCTATTCTTTGGCTACATCGGTCTTGTAGCTGGAATTGCTGCTACCGAATGGATGAATGTAGTGTCAGGGCAACAAGTCACTGAATTTCTCAATTTCAGATTCTACACCTTCCTTGACCCTACGATTGACATGAGTGTTGCTTTCTCTGCTTTGTTGACACTCATCATAGCTGGACTCTTGGCAGGATTCTTCCCTGCACGACGAGCGGTAAAAATCAAGCCCATTACGGCACTCAATGCCAAATAATAATGCTCCACTCTCCTAAATTCATGACTATGACTATATTTGATCTCGACAAATGGTCTGAAATCTGGCAAACCCTGAGTCGCAACAAATCGCGCTCCTTGCTCACTGCCTTCGGAGTATTTTGGGGTATCTTTATGCTCACAATCCTCGTGGGTGGGAGTAATGGTTTTCGAGCTATACTAGAAGCCAACTTCAATGGTTTTGCACAAAATTCGTATTTCTTCATGCCGGGGAAAACGACAAAACCCTATAAGGGATTCCAAGTGAACCGCTCTTGGATGTTGCACTTGAGCGATGTGGATGCGCTCCCCAAACAAGTGCCTGGGGTGAAGCTCGCTACGCCTATGGTGTTGGGACTCTTCACAGAAATGACCCACAAGCAACATAAGGAGAATGTATCCCTGAAAGGAGTATACCCCAACTATGATCAAATTGAAAATCCTCACATCGTGATGGGGCGTTTCATTCAGATGGCAGATGTGGTGAATCAGCGACGTGTATGTGTGCTCAGTAAAAACATTGCATCGCGACTCTTTCCCAACGACCCTAACCCTCTAGGAAAGTACGTACAATCTGGTGGTATGTATCTGCAAGTGGTGGGGGTGTCTCACATCATCAGTAACTTTGGTGTGGGTGGGAATAGCAGCTATTCGGTGTTTATCCCTTTCTCTGTAGCTCAAAACTTAACGAAATCGGGCAATGACATCGCTATTATCGGAGTAGTGGTGAAAGATAATGTGTCGATCAGCAGTATTCAACCACAAATGGAAAGATTTTTCTGTGAACGACACTCTGTGGATCCTACAGACACCGCATCCTATATGAGCATCAACATGGAATCAATGTTTCAAATGGTGACAGCGCTGTTTTCGGGCATCAACATCCTTGTATGGCTCATTGGTGTCGGCACCTTGCTCTCAGGCGCCATTGGTATCTCCAACATTATGATGGTAGTCGTGAAAGAGCGCACTACAGAAATAGGCATTCGTCGCGCCATCGGTGCCAAACCACGCGACATCCTCTCTCAAATTATGACAGAGAGTGTGGTCATTACTCTACTTGCTGGCATAGGTGGCATCATTATATCGGTGTGGATTTTGAGCGGTATAGACATAGCTGCACATTCTATGACGGAATCTTACCCGAGTGGCGGATTCTTCATCAGTTTCCCAGTAGCGGTTGGAGCATTGTTTGCCCTTTCCATCATTGGTGTTTTAGCAGGCATAGCCCCTTCGCTTCGAGCACTTGCCATCAAACCGATTGACGCCATCCGCGATGAATAAGACCCTTTTAGCACAACCTCATTCTTTCCTCATATTCCTAATAACAAGTTATATTCTTGCATCATGAAAAAAGCAATTAAAATCATTGGTCTCATCCTTCTTGGAGTGATTTTTATTGGCACCTTTGTCTTCCTCTACAATAAGACGCAAAAGAAAGAAGCAACTTTTGAAGAGATTGCTCCTGCCTACAACGACCTTCAACGCACCACCGTGGCAACGGGGACGATAGAACCGCGCAACGAAGTGGACATTAAACCACAGATTTCTGGCATCGTGGCAGAACTCTACAAAGAAGCTGGACAGTCGGTGAAAAAAGGAGAGCTGATAGCGCGTGTGAAAGTGATTCCAGACATGAGTTCGCTCAACTCGGCAGAAAATCGCGTGCGATTGGCTCAACTGAACTTGGCACAAGCTCAACGCGACTACAACCGCAACAAACAACTCCACGATCAGCAGCTCATTTCTACCGAAGAGATGGAGAAATCGCACTTGGCGCTTCGTCAAAACAAAGAAGAATTGGCGAATGCAACAGAGGCACTGCAGATTCTCAAAGAAGGTGTGAGCCGCTCCATGGCAGCACAATCCACAACTTTGGTTCGTTCTACGATTGATGGCATCATCCTTAATGTCCCTGTGAAAGTGGGTAACTCGGTAATTATGAGCAACACCTTCAACGAAGGTACAACGATTGCGACGGTGGCAAACATGAAAGACTTGCTCTTCAAAGGCACCATTGACGAAACGGAAGTGGCTTTGCTCACTAATGGAATGTCCATGGACATCTCCGTCGGTGCTTTGCCCGATGCTACGTTGTCTGCAAAGTTGGAATTTATTGCCCCTAAAGTGAGCGCTGGCACCCAAAGTAATCAGTTTGAAATCAAGGGGGCTATTGCCCCCAACAGTGGTCATCAGCTCCGCGCTGGCTATAGTGCCAACGCAACCATCGTATTGGAGGCTCGCAAACACGTGCTCACAGTGCCCGAAAGTGCGATTGTTCACGAGAACAACAAGACCGTAGTTTATGTGGTGACAAGCAAGCCAGGCGCTGTTCCTCAAACATTTGAACGTCGAGAGGTGACTGTTGGCTTGTCCGATGGCGTAAACATAGAGATTGTTAAAGGACTCACCACCAAAGACCGTGTGCGCGGCAACCAACAAGAAGCAACCACTGACCAATAAATCTAATGGTCGGTCATATTCTTAAGGTTTCATCCCTCATACACTAGTCTCGATTATGAAGAAAATCATATTTATGCTCCTCACAGCAGGCTTTCCGCTAATGGTTGGCGCGCAAACGCTTACGCTGCGCCAATGCATAGACCGCGCAGTGGCATGCAATGTCAGTGTGCGACAAGCCCAAGTGGGACAACAGCAGCAAAAGATAGCCCTGGAGTCTGCCAAACAAGCTAGACTTCCCCAAGTGGGCGGTAGTTTTAACCAAAACCTATCGCTCGGACGCGGACTCACCGCCAACAACACTTATGATACGCGCAACACCTACTCTTCCTCCTTGGGAGTGCACGCTGATATGCCACTCTTTACAGGCTTCCGCATTGGCAACGAGCGCAAACGTGCAGAACTCAATCTGAGAGCAGCGACAGCAGACATCGAACGTCTGAGCGAAAGCCTGGGATTGCAAGTGACACAAGCCTATTTCCAAGTACTCTACCAACAAGAATTACTGCAACAAGCAAAGACCAACTTGCAGCTATCTCAACTCCAAGAGAGTCGACTTGTTGGTTTGATTCAGTCAGGCAAGGCGGCACAAGTGGAACTCAGTGAGGCGCAATCGCGAGTGGCGCAAGACCAAGCCTCTATTGTACAAGAAGAGAGTCAATATAACTTGGCACTACTCGAACTCTCTCAATTGCTCGAGTTCTCTACACCTGATAGTTTACATATAGCTTCGCCTGCATCACTTCAACTTCCTCATCTGCCAGAAAGTGCTGATGCAGTGTTTGCACTCGCACTTCCCCAGCGTCCTGCACTGCAAGTGGCAAAACTTCGTACAGAAGCTGCACAAATGGGCGTGAAGGTGGCACGTTCGGGTTATCTTCCTACCCTCTCCCTCTCTGCTGGTCTGGGCACTAATTACTACAATACTTCTGGATTCACCAACGAAGCATTCAATAGACAGATTCGCAACAACTTCGCTTCCTCTCTTGCACTCTCACTCAGTATCCCCATCTTTGATCGATACAGCACGCGCAATAGTGTGAAACAGGCAAAACTCGAAGTGGTGAATCAACAACTGGAGGAAGAAAATCTCAAAAAAACGCTGTATAAAGAGATTCAAAACGCATATTACAATGCGGTGGCAGCACAACAAAAGTGGGCTGCAGCAAAGACGGCAGAGCAGGCTTCGGAAACCACCCTCAATCTCGTGACGAAGAAATACGAAGCTGGGAAAGCTAATGGCACGGAATACGACGAAGCCCGTAAAAAACACACCAGCGCTGCTACTCAACGGCTCACAGCTTACTACGACTATATGTTCCGCACCAAGATTCTAGATTTCTACGCTGGCGAACCGTTGCAATAAAGGATAGCTTTATATCGTATACTTAGCACCATGCCACAATCGTTACTCAGTGCCAATCAGCATATCCTTTTAGGATAGCGAAGATTACTCAGAAAAACTCCACAATAATAAAAAGGAGTTCCTTCTTTTTCTAAAAATCTCCGAGTTTCACATTGATAACTCGGAGATTTTTTCTGCTTTAACTGCATAAGTATAGAGAATATATGGAAGAGCTGTCGAAAAAAATCACTAGATTGTAGAAAATGATTGGCGAATAAACTTAATACCAAATAAAATGCGTATCTTTGTAAAGTCAAAGAGACAAACGACCTAGTCGATAATTATTATATCAAAAACAACATATACACTATCTTTCCACCATGAGAGTTATCATCGAACCCGATTACGCAAAATTGTCGCAATGGGCAGCTGATTACGTTGTGAATAAAATCAACTCAGCAAAGCCAACCGCAGAAAAACCTTTCGTTTTGGGATTGCCCACAGGTTCTAGCCCCATCGGCATGTACCAAGCCATCGTTAAGGCTTACCAAGAAGGTCGCGTAAGCTTCAAGCATGTTGTCACCTTCAACATGGACGAATATGTGGGTCTTCCTGAAGAACACCCTGAAAGCTACCACTCTTTCATGGCAACCAATCTTTTCAAACATATTGATTGTCCAAAAGAAAACATCCATATCCTCAATGGAAATGCCAAAGATTTAGTCGCTGAATGCGCAAATTACGAAAAGATGATTGCTGACTTTGGTGGTATCGACCTTTTCCTCGGTGGTATTGGTCCTGATGGTCACATTGCTTTCAACGAACCTTTCTCTTCACTCAACAGCCGTACACGCGAAAAGACCCTCACAACTGACACTCGCATCGCTAACAGCCGTTTCTTCGGTGGCGATCCAAATGCAGTTCCCGCTACCGCTCTCACTGTAGGTGTTGGCACTGTGATGTCTGCCAAGGAAGTACTTATCCTCTGCAACGGACACAACAAGGCTCGCGCTTTGCAAGCTGCTATCGAAGGTCCCGTATGCCAAGCTTGGACTATCTCTGCTTTGCAAACTCACCCTCACGGAATTATCGTATGTGACGAGGCGGCTTGCGAAGAAATCAAAGTAGGTACTTACAAGTACTTCAAAGACATCGAAAAAGATAACTTGTAATCCCTACATTTTATCACTTCACTCTCTTTCTTAGCGTGTCTTTGCTCCGCCTTCTCATAGGTGAGCAAAGACACGTTGCTGTTTTTAGAAGACTGTTCGTCTTGCAAGGAAGCCCAAGTGACTCCGATTTTCAGCCCTCGTACTTCTGAAAACAGATACGCTCACTTTGCTTCTCGGAGCAAAGATTTTTCACCTTTTTTCCATAGACATGCACCCTATTCATCTGATGCCGAAACCTGCTGGTTCGGCGTGCAATTTGGACTGCACTTATTGCTATTATCTCGAAAAACAAAAACTCTATGCTGCCTCTGGCAGACAAGAGATGAGCGATGAGTTGCTGGAAAAATATATCCATGATTATATTGCAACGCAGCCCACCGACAACGTGCTTTTTACATGGCATGGTGGCGAACCACTTATGCGTCCGATGAATTTTTACGAACGTGCCTTGCGCCTACAAGAGAAACATGCACAAGGAAAGACTATAGAAAATGCGCTACAAACGAATGGAACTTTACTCACACTAAATTGGTGCAATTTTCTCAAAGACAACAACTTTCTCGTTGGCATATCCATAGATGGAACGCAAGAAATGCACGACCATTATCGAATATCAAGATCGGGACATGGTACCTGGCGACAAGTGATGCGCGGAGTGGAACTTCTGCAACGCTGTGGTGTGGACTGGAATGCGATGGCAGTGGTGAATGATTTCAATGCACTGCATCCCTTAGAGTTTTATCGCTTCTTCAAAACCATTGGTTGCGATTACCTGCAGTTCACTCCTATTGTTGAACGCATCTATCGCCATCCTGATGGTAGACTCTTGGCTTCTCCCATCGAAGGACTGACTACAGCGGAAATGGCTCCTTTTAGTGTCTCACCCAAAGCATGGGGAAACTTTTTATGCACGATTTTCGATGAATGGGTGCGTCACGATGTTGGAGAGTTTTTTGTGCAAATATTTGATTCCACCCTCGCAGGATGGATGGGGGTGCCAGGAAGTTTGTGCACAATGGCAGAAACTTGTGGACATGCCACTGCCATGGAACACAACGGTGATGTTTATGCTTGCGATCATTATGTGTTCCCCGAATTTAAGTTGGGAAACATCATGGAGAAATCCTTGGAATCCATGGTGTTTAGTGAAGAACAAAAGACTTTTGGCGAAAATAAACGCAAACTCCTAACGCAACAATGCAAGATGTGCGAATGGCGATTTGCTTGTAACGGAGACTGTCCTCGCACTCGTTTCACACAAAGTCAAGATGGCGAATGGGGACATCCCTATCTCTGCGAAGGTTGGCAACAGTATTATCATCATGTGGCACCATACATGGACTTCATGAAACGACAACTTCAAGCAAATTTGCCTCCAGCCAACATTATGAATGTGCTAGCAAAGCACGGAAAACTATAGGGTTTCCGCCGTAGGGTTTGGCAGAATGAAGAATAAATGCTAAATTTGCAGGAAGATATAAAGGCGTTTTTCAGAAGAAACGTCCTAACGAATCCATTATCAACGAAATTACGAGCATCTTTTGTGCTCTCCAAGCTACAACCCTATGGGAATTTTCTCTAAATTCTTTGGTGGCTCCTCAAAAAGCGTGCAAGAACAAGGCTGGCGCGTGGGAGGAACTGAGGATTTCATGACGCTTATACGCGTATACTACCAAGCCGTTATGGCTTCTTCTTTTGGTCTTCGCGACCTCCGTGCCCTACCCGATTTAAGGATCTTCAAACAAACACTTAAGGTGCAGACCCTCAACAACAAGATTGGTCTCGCTGAAAAGAATAAGTGCAAGAAGATGATGAATGAGATTTATGGCATCTCCGACAATTTCTTCAAAGAAATTGATGATAGCATCAAGCGTCGTTGCAGAAATGTGAACGACATGCAGACATATCTCTTTCAGTTTCAAGGTTTCACCCAAGAATTGATGATGCTAATGGGCAACTTAATGAACTGGAAGTTCCGTCTTCCCTCATTTCTCCGTGGTGCATTGCGAAATCTCACAGAAAAGTCTGTGAGTGACATCTTCACCAAAAACTCTTGGAGTGATGCGAGTGTGCAGAAAGCCGTAATGAACGTGCGTGGCTACCAAGCTCAACTTGGATATTCACAAGCATGGATGACAGAGTTCGTCTACAACGTGCTTATGCTCGCAAAGAAAGAGCCAAAGTCTGACCCGAAAGATGCGTAAACTTTGGCAAGAGTATTCATTGAAGAATTCATGACTGCCTATGACTGCCGAAGAAGAAAAGATATTACATCTATTTGAAACGCATGTTCGCCAGCTCATCATCAAGCATAAAGACACGCTTGAACACAATAAAAAGCTTAATCAGGCTTTAACAGAAGAGAAAACACGCGTTCAAGAATTGGAACAACGTATTGCAACTCTCGAACAGCAATATGCAAATCTCAAAATGGCCAAGATGATAGAAATCACAACGGCTGAAAACCAAGCAGCACAGAAGCGAATCAATAAGCTGATTCGAGAAATCGATAAGTGCATTGCTTTGCTAAATGTGTAAGTTTGACAGCAGATTGACATGCCCAACACTAGCGATAAGTTACAAATCAGATTGCTGATAAATAACCAGCCATACATGTACACAGTGCCTCGTGAAAAGGAGGAACTGTTTCGCAAGGCAGCTGACATGATTAACAGCAAATTTAATGTCTACCGCACAGCACAGCCTAATCACAGTGCAGACCGCTATAGTACTACGGTGCTGGTAGACTTTGCCATGCAAATTCTCCAAATGCAACAGGAGAAAAGCGTGGACCCCCTAGTAACTTCTATGAAGCAGCTCAACTTAGAAGTTGAAGAAGCACTCAAGGAGGAATAAAAGATTGGAAGCATTCTGCGACACTCTTCCATCACCCCTACAACAATAACCGCAACAAGACATAATTCTATACAAAGATAATGACCTACTTTATCATAGCTTTAGTAGCGCTCTTAGTGGGCGGAAGCGGAGGCTATCTCTGTTTTCGCTACGTTTTGACGTCCATCTACAAACACAAACTCGACGAAGCCACAAAAGAGGCAGACGTAATCAAGGAGAAAAAGCTTTTAGAAGTCAAGGAGAAGTTCTTGAACAAAAAGGCTGAACTTGAAAAAGAGGTTCAACAACGCAATCAACATATACTCCAAACGGAGAATAAGTTGAAACAACGCGAAATGAGTCTCAACAAGCGACAAGAAGAAATCAATCGCTCGAAGCAAGAATTGGACACTCACCAAAATCGTGTCAAGAATCAAGAGGCGCTGCTGCAACGTAAAGAAGAAGAGCTTAGCAAAATGCACCAGCGCGAAATTGAAAAGCTCGAGGAACTCTCTGGCATATCTGCAGAGGACGCTAAAAATCAACTCATTGAGGGTCTGAAAGCAGAGGCACACAGCCACGCTCAAAGCTACATCAATGAGATTATGGATGAAGCTAAAATCAATGCAAACAAAGAGGCCAAACGCATTGTCATTCAGACTATCCAGCGTGTTGCTACAGAAACAGCCATTGAAAATAGTGTTACCGTTTTCCACATCGATAACGATGAAGTGAAAGGTCGCATCATCGGACGTGAAGGTCGTAACATTCGCGCACTTGAAGCAGCAACTGGTGTAGAAATCGTTGTTGACGACACTCCTGAGGCCATCCTGATTAGTGCATTTGACCCAGTACGTCGCGAAATTGCTCGTTTGGCGCTTCACCATCTCATCTCAGATGGACGCATCCACCCTGCTCGCATCGAAGAAGTTGTATCAAAGGTGTCTAAGCAAGTGGACGAAGAAGTGATTGAGACCGGTAAACGTACCGCTATTGATTTGGGCATCCATGGTCTTCACCCCGAGTTAATTCGTATCGTGGGTAAGATGAAATATCGCTCCTCTTATGGACAAAACTTGTTGCAACATGCTCGTGAAACCGCAAATCTCTGTGGTATCATGGCAGCAGAACTTGGTTTGAATCCTAAGAAAGCGAAGCGCGCCGGTCTGTTGCACGATATCGGCAAAGTACCCGATGAGGAAACAGAATTGCCACACGCACTTTACGGAGCAAAAATTGCAGAAAAATACAAAGAAAAGCCCGATATCTGCAATGCTATTGGAGCGCACCATGACGAAATTGAAATGACGTCTCTTATAGCGCCTATTGTACAAGTTTGCGACGCTATCTCCGGTGCACGCCCTGGTGCACGTCGTGAAATCGTAGAAGCTTATGTAAAGCGCTTGAATGACTTAGAGAATATTGCCATGAGTTATCCAGGCGTAGTGAAAACCTATGCCATCCAGGCAGGTCGCGAACTGCGCGTGATTGTTGGTGCAGATAAGATTGACGACAAGGAAATAGAAAACCTCTCCAACAACATCGCTACACGCATCCAAAACGAGATGACTTACCCTGGACAGGTAAAGATTACCGTCATCCGTGAGACGAGATCAGTGAGCTACGCTAAATAGTTCTGTTCCGTATCTGGAGAAGGCAATGCAAAAAAAGTGCATGCCTTCTTCATTTCTTTGCACTTATAAAGCAATAAAAACAGTAACGTAGCGTTATCCTACTAAACAATCGATGAGGAAGCCCAAATAGTATGGAGATACCTCTTTCTTGTTAGTCATGCAACAACACCATAGCTCTAAACCATCAGACTCTATATGTCATGAAGTTCGAGATACGATGAAGAAGCCGCTTCTGCTTCATCGCGTCTCGAAACGACTTTTTGATTTGTTCTTTTCCTTTGTCGGTATTGTCATTATTTCTCCCATCTTTTTAGCAGTGTTGATACTCCAGTGGTTGACAACGCCAGGGACTCCTTTTTTTAGACAAGAACGCATAGGGAAAGGTGGAAAGCCCTTTCACATCATTAAATTCCGTACGATGGAACTTAATGCAGAAGCAGATGGACCACAGTTGGTCAATATCAACAACTCTACTCGCTTCACTCGTTGTGGGCAATTTTTGCGAAAACATCATTTGGACGAACTTCCTCAACTTTGGAATGTTCTTATAGGCGATATGTCGTTCGTTGGCTATCGTCCAGAACGTGTCTTTTTCATCAAGCAAATCATGGAACGCGACAATCGTTATGCTTTGCTCTACTCCACACGCCCTGGTATCACTTCAGAAGCCGCAATTTACAATGGTTATACTGATACCATAGAAAAAATGTTGCGTCGTCTAGAAATGGACCTCGACTACCAAAATCGCCTCTCACTTTGGACTGATTTGAAAATCATCTTTACTACTGCTGTTGTGCTCTTCACAGGCAGACAGGATGCGTCGCAAAATCCCTAGCCAAAATAATCTTATGAAAGCATTCAAATACTTCCTTCTTTCTCTCTCCTTCTTGTTTTGTAGTGGACAGCTCTACGCGCAGTCCACTATGACAGATAGCCAAATCATGGACTATATCGTCAAAGAAAATGCCAAAGGAACACCTCGTTCTCAAATTGTGACTCAACTCATGGAGCGAGGGGTGACGGTGGATCGAATTCAAAAGATTCGTCGCAACTATGAACGCCAACAAAAGAAGGAAGTACAAGGTGCTGTCAACATTTCTGGTGTTGACAGTAAAACAGCTAAGCGGTTGCGCCAAAACAATGGCGAAGAAAGAGAAGACCTCAAGAAGAACAACAAAGACTTTCCCACAAAAAACAAAGCGAAGGTGGACGAGAAGAGTTTGACGCCCCATCAACGCAAACTTCATCGCGAACAACAAGAATTTGATTTAGACGAATCACTCAATTTCATACTTCCAGACTCACTAGAAATGTATGAAAAAGAGATGCTTACAGTTTCACAAAAGAAAAAAGTCTTTGGACGCGACATCTTCAATAGCAAAAAACTCACATTCGAACCCGAAATGAATATTGCTGCTCCCACCGATTATCTTTTGGGGCCTGGAGATGCTGTCTATATTGATGTGTGGGGAGCTTCACAAAAACAATTTGAAGCCACTGTTTCTCCCGAAGGCGTTGTGACCCTCGAAGGCTACGGTCCTGTAAACGTAAACGGATTGACAATAGCACAAGCCAACCAAAGACTTCGCAACACGCTCGGTGCACGTTTTGGAGGCTCACAAATCAAACTTACTGTAGGACAAACTCGCACTATCACAGTCAATGTGATGGGTGAAGTAAAAAATCCTGGTACCTACACAGTTTCAGCATTTGCAACTGTATTCCATGCACTCTATATGGCTGGTGGTGTCAACGACATCGGCACACTTCGTGGCATCAAAGTACTCCGAAAAGGACACTTAGTTTCTACTGTTGATATCTATGACTACATCCTCAATGGTCGCCTGTCGGGCAACATCCGTCTCACCTCCGATGATGTCATCTATGTCGACACTTACGACTGCCTCGTAAACATCACGGGTAAGGTGAAGCGTCCGATGTATTATGAAATGAAGAAAACCGAGAGCGTCAATACCCTTTTGAAATACGCAGGTGGTTTTACTGGAGATGCCTACAATGGCAACGTCACCCTCATCCGCAAAACAGGAGGAGAAATGAGTATTTATAGCCTCAACGAATTTGAACGTGGCAAATTTCAACTCCAAGATGCCGACTCGGTTTCAGTAGATTCTGTGCTCAATCGCTTCAAAAACCTTGTCGAACTGCGCGGTGCTGTGTTCCGTCCAGGAAAATATCAAATGGATGGCAACATTTCAACCGTTCGTCAGCTCATTGAAGCTGCTGGAGGACTCACTGAAGAAGCAATGCCTGCTCGTGGCATCATTCACCGCTATCGTGCAGATCGTACATTGGAAGTGAAAAACTTCAACGTAGGCGAACTGCTGCAACACAAAGAAGCAGACATTCCCCTTCAAAATGAAGATGCCATCTTTATACCTT
>JABZGM010000430.1 GCA_015259235.1 Alloprevotella sp.
GGCTCAGCAGAGGATTGCTTTTGCTCGGCTCCCTCCTTTTGAGCGTGCCGTGGTATGTGTGAAATTCTTTGAGGGCTTTCACGGAAAGGGCTGTTATCCCTATGTAGGCTATGGGCATCAACTCCAAAAGGGGGAGCATTTTTCTTCGAATATGCCCGAGTGGCAAGCAGACTCTTTACTCCGCGCTGACCTTATGGCGCAATTCGACCGCTTCAATGGCTATGGCAAAGATGCTTTGCTCCTTTCTCTCTTGGCTTATAATGTCGGCGCTGGGCGCATTCTTGGCTATGGCAAGCATCCAAAAAGCCAACTTCTGCGCAAAATAGAGTCGGGAGATAGGAACTATATTCAGGAATACCTCTCTTTTTGCCACTACAAGGGTAAAATTCTGAGGGGACTAGTTAAAAGAAGGAGAGTGGAATTTGTCCTGTTTTATATTCTCTGATTTAACCAAGTACACCCCTTGCAAGTTTTATTGGCTTGCAAGGGGTGTACTTGGT
>JABZGM010000043.1 GCA_015259235.1 Alloprevotella sp.
TGCAAATATAGGGAGAAATGTTTAATCTGACAAGTGATTTTGGCTGAATTGTAAAATATATTAGAAATTCGATGTTGAAAGGACTGAGAATTATGAAAATCTATTCAACTTGAAATTCAATCATTTTCTCCTACCAAATGTTTAGAAGTAACAATCCTAGGCAGAAAGCAAAAGCAAAAACAAGGATGTTTCGCGAGGTTTCTCCCAGAAGCGCGTTTAGCGCACGACCGTGGCGAATGCGTTTCAACGCTTTCCAAGTGCGCCAGTGAAGCGGAAAGAAGACGAAAGCTGCAAGTGCTGGAAGAAATTGCATGAACGCAGTCTTTCCCGTTGCAGGAAGTGCCGCGCAAACTCCAATAAGCGTGAGCAAGGCAGTCAGCCCTAAAAGCAGATAAAGTCCAAGTGTTTTCGATTCTCCCAAAAGGACCACGAGCGTACGTTTCTGCACGCGCGCATCGTTATCGCGATCACGAAAGTTGTTGATCACCAGTAATAAATCGACTACAAGTCCAATGCTCAAACCTAGGAGAAGGGCTGGGAGCGTGAGGTGGTCGGTAAGCAAAAAGTAGGTGCCACTCACTGGAATTAAACCAAAGAAAATGAGCACCATAACATCCCCTAGCGCCAGACGACTCAAGTGGGTGGTGTAGAGAAAGGCACCTGCCCCACAGCTTACCCCCACTAATCCTAGCCACAGCGCCAGTTGGGTGAAGGGGTATTGCGAAGCGTGGGCAAATAGGACTAAGCTGCACAGTCCTACTGCGGCAGCGAGAATGAGGGTTATGGCAATGCCTCGCTGCATAGCTTGTGGAGTGATCCAACCTTGTGCACAGGCGCGCTCCGGACCGAGTCGGTCTTCTCCATCGCGTCCACGGCGGAAGTCGATGAGGTCATTGATGAAATTTGAAGCGATTTGCATCAATCCAGCAAAAGCCGCGCAGAGCACCGCTAAAAATGGCGCTGCAGCATGGGGTGTGTCGCTGGTATAGGCTAGGGTGGTGGCTGTCACCACTGATACGAGTGCGCCCGAGAGGGTCTTAGGACGAGCCGCCAACCACCATGCGCGGAGGGTGTGGGGAGTAGCTTGTGAGTTCATGCAGCGAAGATAGATGTTTTGCTTGGTGTAACCAAGAATAATTGCTATTTTTGCCCTTAAATCAACGACTCCTTATGCCTTATCACGAACACTTTCCTCGCAGAGGCCGCATCGAAGTGGTGTGCGGAAGTATGTTTTCTGGAAAAACAGAAGAACTGATTCGTCGCATCAAGCGCGCACGAATTGCACAGCAGCAGGTGAAAATCTTCAAACCCTGCATCGATACGCGTTACAGTGACGTCGAAGTGGTGTCGCACGATGCGCAGTCCGTGGCTTCCGTGCCTGTGGCATCGGCTACCGAACTCGTTGCTCTGGCTCAAAGTGCCGATGTGGTGGGCGTAGATGAAGCGCAGTTCTTTGACGAAAGTCTGGTGGAGGTTTGCAACACTTTGGCGAATCAGGGTAAACGCGTCATCGTGGCTGGACTCGACATGGACTTTCGCGGTCAGCCTTTTGGTCCGATGCCTGCACTCTGTGCCGTGGCAGAAGATGTGACCAAGGTGCATGCTGTGTGTGTGCGCTGTGGCGAGTTGGCACAGTATAGTCACCGTTTGGTGGCAGGCGACAATCAGGTGATGCTCGGCGAGATGCAAACCTATGAGCCACTTTGCCGCCAATGCTATGATCGCTGTTGCGAGCATGCCGAGGAGTAGTCGGTGCGTGAGTAGCAGAGATGGGTGTGTCGCTGCACGGTTGATATTTTATGGAAAGTTGCAGACCCTTGTTTGAAAAAAACGTCTGCGAACTTCTGTCATTTGTCTAATGTCTAAATAAGAATAGCATATGAAACACTATCTTTTACTGCTACTTCTATTGCTGGGCTTGGGTACAGCGCAAGCGCAACAGTTGCAAGAGGAGCAACGCTCAGAGCGTCAATTGGTATTTGCTGATTTCCGTGATGCCAAAGTGCTCCAAACCTTTGGACGTCTTGTAAAGGCAAAAGCCAATATCCTTTATAAAAATGCTGCCCTCTGCTACGTTGATGAGAAAGACGGCAAGGTGTATCAAGCCAGCAATGCTAGTATCATCGGTGTGGTCTTCGACAGCATCCGTTATCAGAAGGTGGATAAAGTGGCGATGGGGCGTGTGGTTGCCGAACGTGGCGCCAATAGTTTGCTCTGTGTCACTACCATCGACATGGAAAAATATAAGGAAATCACTGGTGGAAGCACGGATTTACCTTTTGTTTCTCTCGATTTAGGTGGGCTGGCTCGAGAAACATTTATCGATATGAGTGGTGGCGAACAGCAGTCCAATAAAGGTTACCCCTTGAAACACACCTATTATTTTAGTTTGAAGGGGCGTATCGTGCCTGCTCGTGAGAAGACCATCAAGAAAGAAGTGAAGCCCGACATGAAGGTGGCTTTCAAAAACCTGATGGAAGATCGTTGGTGGAGTTGGAATGATGTACCTTCTTTGGAACAACTCTTCCTTTATTTCCCAGAATAAGGATTTGTAAAACACAAGCGCAACTAAACATGTCAACTATTCTCTTTCCATCCCCAATCTTTGGACCCGTGCAGAGTCGAAGGTTGGGCGTTTCGCTCGGCATCAACCTATTGCCTGCAGATGGCAAACTCTGTACCTTTGATTGCATCTACTGCGAATGTGGATTTAATCGTGATACAAAGCCCAAACTCCGCATCCCTTCGCGTGCAAAAGTGGCGCAAGAGTTGGAGCAAACCCTGCAGGAGATGGAACGCAACGGACGTGGTCCCGATGTCATCACCTTTGCTGGTAATGGCGAACCCACCATGCACCCCGACTTTCCTGGTATCATTGAGGACACCATAGCGTTGCGCGATCACTATTTCCCAAAAGCTAAAATCAGTGTGCTGAGCAATGCCACCTATTGCCATCTGCCTGCGGTGCACGAAGCCTTGCGAAGAGTAGACAACAACATTTTGAAACTCGACACCCTTTCCAACGAATACATTACCCTCGTCGATCGCCCTGTGTTGAAATACGATGCTGAAGAAATGGTGGAACGATTTTGTGCTTTTGAAGGGAAAGTCCAGGTGCAAAGCCTATTCATGAGTGGTGAATATCAAGGACAGTCTGTAGACAACACTGCCGAGAGTTTCATTGCTCCATGGCTAGAGGCTTTGCAGCGCATTCGTCCCGAAGCGGTCTACATCTACACCATCGATCGCGATACTCCTGCGAAGGGGCTGAAAAAAGCCTCACCTGAGGTGCTCGATGCCATCGGTGAGCGCGTGAAGGCGCTCGGTCTCTCCTGCACCGTTTCCTATTAGTCGTTGCTGAAAAACAAGATAACCCTATGAAACTTTCCCAAGAAATTGCGCCTTTCTTTGCATCGCGTGCCGATCGTTGGCGCAGCGAGGGATTGTTTTGTGCTTTAAGTGGTGGAGCTGACTCTGTGGCACTGGCGTTGGTGATGTGCGATTTGCAACTGCCTTTCACGGCTTTGCACTGCAACTTTCATCTTCGTGGTGCAGAGAGTGAGGGAGACGAAGCCTTTGTACGTGCGTTTTGTGCACAACATGGCATTCCACTCTTGGTGAAGCATTTCGATGTGGAGGAACAGTGCCGAAAGACGGGCGAAAGCATCGAAATGGCAGCGCGGACGTTGCGCTATGCTTGGTTTGCCGAACAAGGAGGATATGTCTGTGTGGCACATCACGCCGATGATCAAGCAGAAACCCTGCTGCTCCAACTCATTCGTGGCACAGGGCTGCGTGGCTTAGCTGGTATGGCTGCAGAACGCGACCGCGTGTGGCGTCCCTTTTTATCCTTCTCGCGCGATACCCTTTTAGATTTTTTGCAACAGCGTGGTGCAACCTTTGTCGAAGATTCCACCAATAGTGACACCCACTATCGTAGAAATTGGGTGCGTCATGAGCTTTTACCCCTGTTGAGAGCGGTGAATCCCTCGATGGCTAATACTTTGTCTGAAACGGCAAGCCACATGAGGCAGGCGCTGTCGGTCTACGAACTTGGACTGCAGTCGATAGCGGCTCAGGTGGAAGATGAACAGTTGGCAGTGCATCCTTTGTGGGGACGTGATTTGCGACGCTTTTCGATTGTTGCACTCCAAAATTTGGGAACTGCAGGCGAACAGTGGTGGCGAGAGCTATGTTGGCAACATGGATTTTCTACCGATGAGGCGCAGCAAGCGTGGCAAGGGAGAGAAGGTTTGTGGATTTCGTCCAAGACCCACCAGTTGTGCAGGAATGGCGCGTGGTTGGAATTGGCGAATCTAGATTTTCCACTACCTATACTTCAAATGGAACGTCTAGTTTCCTCATCGCCTTTCATTCCAAGCCGAGACCCTTATTGCGCAACGATAGATGCAGCCTCTGTAGACGGTGAATTATATCTGCGCACTGTGACTGTGGGAGACCGTTTTTCTCCTTATGGCATGCGGAAGGGGAGCAAGTTGGTGAGCGACTATTTGACCAATCGTCATCGTTCGCGTATAGAGAAACAGCGCGCTTTGGTAGTATGCGATGCCCAAGGTATCGTGTGGCTAGTTGGTGAAACGATTGCTCACCGTGTGGCTGTGTCTGATTCCACAGAATCGGTGCTACAACTAACCCTTCAAGCTGTGAAAACACTGGAAGAGCAAGGGGCAGGGCAGTGACGCTGTAGTGAAAAGCCAGTTTCTCCCCAAAAAAACTTTGTATTATGGGATAAAAATTTGCTTTTCGTTCGTCTATTCTAGTGCTTTTTGCTAACTTTGCATCACAACTTAATGGTTAATTTCATCATGAAACCCACACTATTTCTCCTTGCTGCCGGTATGGGCAGTCGTTACGGTGGTCTGAAACAACTTGACAAGCTCGGACCCCAAGAACAAACCATCATGGACTATTCCATCTATGATGCCATCAATGCTGGTTTTGGCAAACTCGTTTTTGTTATCCGCAAAGATTTTGAAGAAGATTTCCGCAACATCGTTCTCACAAAGTACCAAGATAAAATCCCTTGCGAGTTGGTGTTTCAAGCACTCGACGCACTTCCCGAAGGCTTTACTTGTCCCGAAGGTCGTGAAAAGCCTTGGGGAACAAACCACGCTGTGATGATGGGGGTTGGTGCGATTAATGAGCCTTTTGCAGTGCTCAACTGCGATGACTTCTACGATCGCGATGCTTTCCAAGTGATGGGTAAGTTCCTTGCTTCACTTCCTGAAGGCAGCACTGGCAAATATGCTATGGTGGGCTTCCGCGTGGGCAATACACTTTCTGAAAGTGGCACTGTGAGCCGCGGTGTTTGTGAGGTTGATGATAAGAACCTCCTTACTTCTGTAGTGGAACGCACCAAGATTGAGCGTCACGATGGTGTGGTGCAATATCTAGATGAGAATGGGGAATGGGTATCTATCCCCGATACTACTCCCGTTTCCATGAACTTCTGGGGCTTCACTCCCGACTATTTCGCACACTCTGAAGAATTCTTCAAGTCTTTCCTCTCTGATCCTAAGAACATCGAAAACTTGAAGAGCGAGTTCTTCATCCCTCTTATGGTCGACCACCTCATCCGTAAGGGTGTTGCTACTTGCGAAGTGCTCGACACAACTTCTAAATGGTTCGGTGTGACTTATCCCGAAGATCGTCCCGAAGTAGTAGAGAAGTTTGCGAAACTCGGTGCAGACGGTGTTTATCCTGAAAAGATGTTCTAATTGAATTTTACGTCCTACCTTTGTCTTCGGACGAAGGGCTGACAACCAATATAATAGCTGCGCGACTACTGAAAAGTGGTCGCGCAGTTTTGTTGTGAGTGCCATTGCATCGAATGGCGTGATAGTGTTCCTATCTTGGGATTCCCAAGGCAAGAGTGGCTCAATCTTACTGCAAGTCGTGTTAGAGAAGTTGTGGCTGTTGTGAGTTTTTTGTAAGCAAGACAAGAGCCGAACGACACCACAAGGGGGAGATGTTGAGATGCTCAACTTTAGAGAACAAGATGCGCCTCATAATCCAAAGCTAGGTTTGAACCATGAGGCGTAATATGCGTTAAGAGCGTGTAGCGTGCGCGCAATGTTATACGGCAGCTGCGGGGTTTCTCTTATTTGGTAGCTGCGGGTGCAGGAGTTTGTGCTGCAGGAGCAGCAGTGCCTTGTGTGGCAGGAGCAGCTTGGTTAGCAGGTGCAGCGGGAGCTGCAGGTGCTGCAGGTGCGGGAGCGGTAGTCTTGATGTTGGTCACATCGATAGTGCCATCCGTGTTTTGGTGTACGAAGAAGCTAGTAGCAACACTGAACACCACGAGGAGAGCGGCGAGCGTCCAAGTTGCTTTCTCCACAAAGTCGGTAGTCTTTCGTACACCGAGTACGGAGTTTGCACTTGAAACGTTAGAGGCGAGACCACCACCCTTAGATTCCTGAATGAGCACCACAATGGCGAGGAGAACAGCGGTGATGACTGCCAAAATAACAAAAAGCGTGTACATGATGGGATTATGATTTGTATTTATTATTGATTGCTAGTTTGCGCAAAAAGCGTATTTGATCTGCAAAGTAAGCACTTTTTCTTGGATTATTCAAGTGAATTTGGGTGAGAATTGCAATTGCGTGCTCATATCGCCCTTGTTGTATGCAGATTTTTGCCAAAGATTCGGAATAACAGCCTTCTGCGACGAGACATTCGTCGAGTGTAGCTGGTTCGGCTTCGGGAGGGTTGGAAGTAGATGGCTCAGGATCAGACAAATTGATGCGGTCTTGAGGAGGCACCGACATAAATTGTTCAATGAGCGACTGGGTGCGGTCGGTGGGCTGCTCCAGAGGAGGAGGGGCTTCGACGCCATATTGCATGGCTACTGTGGCAGCTATCGCCTCTTGCTGGAAGAGATAGCTCATATAGTCTGCTGAAGGATCGGCAGTAGGCATTCGCGTGGGGGAGTCTGCACCTTCCTTTTGTTTGTCCAAAAAACCGTCTATGAGCGCTGCCACGCGGTCTTTGGCAGGAGCGGCAGGTTTGCGAACGGGCTTTTGTGGAATTTCATATTCCTTTGCTTTAGCTAAATCGAAGAGCGGTTTGCGGTCGGGAGCAGGATGGCAGCTTTTCGAAGTTCGTGCTCATAGGACTCGTGCTGAAGTTTGTGAGCATTTTTCACCAAGAGCAGGCGTGCCGCATGGTAATAAGGATATTCCTCCACCAACTTGCTGAGCTGGTGAAACGTCGAATCGTCGAGGGCTTCGGGATGATCGAGGTAATAAGCAATATCCATTATTCTGATATGTGAGGCGAACCACTTGGAGTGGCAAAGGCAAAGAACTGCCAGTGAATGTTGAGAATGAGCGAGGGGAAGCAGAGGTTACCAGTCGGCAACGGTGGCATTGAAAATTTGATCGCAGATGTCGCGAATCAATTCTGTGACCAGACGTTCTTGCACTTGTGAGAGTTGCAAGTTAGCATCGTAGGGAGCAGTGGCAGAAAACTGTCTTTCCCAGCGTTGGTTGGTCTTTTTATTTTCAAAACGGATGTTTACCGTTAAGCGCAGTTGCACTTGAGAGGAGAAACCGTCTGCCGAAATAGACTTGTTGAATTGGTCGTATCCCGTGATTTCTCCAGAAATGTGCATGTCACCATTACGTTTAACAAGACGCAAACGAGTTTGATTGACATATTGGTCTTGTAAGCGATTGTTGAACATGGCTTGCATAGGAGCCCAACCATAGGGAGCGCGGTTGGCGATTGGGTCGATTTGCAAGGTTTTGATCAAATCGTAGTTGAGGTTCGTTCCTGTAAATTTGTAGGATACGCTACATGCAGCCAATACAATGGTGAAAAGTGCTGGTAGAAGAAACGACCAACTCCGGAAGAAGGGGCGTATCTCACGAGATAATTGTGATATGATGCTCATAGCGAGTCTGTGTTATAAATCTTCAAGACCGTATTCCTTGATTTTGCGATAGAGGGTGCGTTCAGAGATACCAATCTGATCGGCTGCCTGCTTGCGATGACCGTTGTATTTATGGAGCGCTTGAATGATCAAGTCGCGCTCGACATCGTTTTTTGTGCGTATTTGAGCCGTTGGTGCGGTAGATTGCATTTCATCGTCTACGATTTCTTCCGCGTTGTCTATGATTTCGTGGGCAATGACTGGTGCGTCACGATGATAGGACAAGTAGGGTGGTGCGCTGCTAGCCTGATTGTTGGCATTCCACTGCCCTTGTTTCAATTGTGCCACCTCGGTTTTTAATTGCTCGATGTCGTGACGCAGGGTGAGAATCATCTGCAAGATAGCATTGGTGTCTTTCCCTAGTCTGGCATTGGCATCTGATTTTTCGAGGGCAGTGTGTGCCCCACTCACCGTGATTTGCGTATGCTCTGTTTGGAAGTTGATGTAGTGGGCTAAAATTTCAGGCGTGATTTCACGGGTGTCTTCCGTGACCGACATGGTCTCTGCCAGATTTTTGAGTTGTCGGATATTGCCGGGCCATGAATAGGAAAGCAGAGCTGCGCGTGCTGCATCATTGAGGCGGATGGGAGGCATCTGGTATCTTTCGCTCATCTCAAGCGCAAATTTGCGGAATAGAATGTCGACATCATTGCCTCGTTCGCGCAGAGGCGGGATGGCTATGGAGACAGCCGCTAGTCGATAGTAGAGGTCTTGTCTGAACTCTCGATCAGCAATGGCTTGCTTCATGTCGACATTGGTGGCAGCTACAATGCGCACATTGGTCTTCTTTACCTCGCTCGAACCTACGGGGATGAATTCGCCTGTTTCGAGTATGCGCAAAAGACGTACTTGAGTTTGAAGCGGGAGTTCACCCACCTCGTCCAAAAAGAGGGTTCCTCCGTCAGCAGCAGAAAAATAGCCTTCTCGACTATCTACGCTTCCTGTGAAAGCGCCTTTAACGTGTCCAAATAGCTCAGAGTCGATGGTGCCTTCGGGAATAGCACCGCAGTTGAGTGCCAAATAGCGTTTGTTCTTGCGGGGACTGGCATCGTGGATGATCCGTGGGATAATTTCCTTACCCACACCATTTTCACCTTGTATGAGTACTGACAAATCCACGCGTGCCACTTTAAGAGCGGTCTCAATGGCGCGATTCAAAGCCTCGCTGTTGCCAACGATGCCGTAGCGTTGTTTGATGGATTGTAGTTCTTTTTCGGTCATAGTGTGAGAGAATCTTTTGCTCGGTGAGGGTATGTACTCCTTATATATAATAGGCGTAGCGCATCTGAATGTGCGAAGCCACCTTTGGATTACACCTCTATATAAAGATGAGGAACTCTGAGGGTTCGTGCTTAGTGCTGCATGCTTTAGCAATGAGCAGTCTAAGCCAAGAAAATAGAGATTGCAAATTTACGAATTTATTTCCATGTGTATCTGCGTTTCTCTGTTTTTTCGTAAATTCGCGGAATAACCGTTGGTCGTTTTTGCTGCATTGTTGCCTAGAATGGAATTGTGCAGTGTTGAAAATATAGATGGAAGAATGAAAAACTTACTGAATTCGTTGTTTGTTATTTTCCTTTGGTCTGCAGCTGGTATCTGTGTCGTAAGCTGTATAGGAGAGAATGAGTCTAGTCAGCAGGTAGAACTTGTGCAGGTGGGAGATCGGGTTCCCGGGTTTGAAGTTTTACTATCTGATGGAAGTACTTTTTCTACTAGAACTTTGGGTGATGATGTGAAGGTTATTGTGTTCTTTGATACGGAGTGCGCTGATTGTCAGAAATTCTTGCCCGTGTATCAGTCTTTTGTGGATGAACTTCGTGTGCAAGATGGTAAAATGGAGGGTGTGCCTGTGCGATGTTGTGCTTTGGCACGCGATGAGTCTGCAGTGACGGTGAGGACTTATTGGGGTAAGTATGATTTAACTCTTCCTTATTATGCGTCTGGTAATCGTGCATTGTATCATCGCTTTGCGCGTGCTGTTGTGCCACGAGTGTATGTCGTAAACTCGCGTGGTGTTGTTACTGCTAAATTGACCGATAATCCTGTGCCTACGCTAGAAGTCTTGCGTCGGGTAGTGAAGGCTGCGGCTTTGCAAAAGTAAAAGAGAGGGCTGCTGAGCGTGCTGTTAATGATAGGGCAACTTGTGTTCTATGGGTGCTTCGGTAGTTCTTGTGGGGTAACTGCGTTTTTTAGAGACGAGAATTGTTGTAGATAAATAAAACTCTGCTCGTTTTGACTTCGTCGGAGGTGAGTTGAGGGTACATGCGATGTGTTTATTCTTTTCTTTGTGAAGTCTGGTTGGCGTAGTAGGAGTGGTAAGAGTGCAATGTAAGAAAAATGACTGAAAACTAGCTGATTTGCTTGGTTGTTTCGGAAGAAGTTCGTATCTTTGTACCGCAAAAGTAAGAGCTGTGTGCTCTTCTACGGCTTCAAGCCGTGAAAATCAATCGGTTATACGATTTAAAATTTGAATAATAACCATTCGCCCCGCTGAGGTAGTGGCTGAAGCGGGCTACGAAATCAAAAATCAATAAAATTCCAAATGCCAGGATTATTAGGTAAGAAAATCGGAATGACTTCCGTTTTCGGTGCCGACGGCAAAAATGTGCCGTGCACTGTAATTGAATGCGGTCCTTGCGTAGTAACTCAGATTAAGACTGTTGAAAAAGACGGTTATTCTGCTGTGCAAGTTGGCTTTCAGGATGTAAAGGAAAAGAATGTTTCTGCTCCTCTCCTTGGTCACTTCAAGAAGGCTGGTGTTACTCCCAAGCGTCACTTGGCTGAGTTTGTTTACGAACAAGAGCTCAATCTCGGTGAGGCTGTGACTGTAGAACTCTTTGGTGAAAATGACTTCGTTGACGTTGTCGGAACTTCCAAAGGTAAAGGCTTCCAAGGTGTTGTGAAACGTCACGGATTCGGTGGTGTAGGTCAGTCTACTCACGGTCAAGATGACCGTCTCCGTAAGCCAGGTTCTATTGGTGCTTGCTCTTACCCTGCAAAGGTGTTCAAGGGTTTGCGCATGGGTGGTCAAATGGGCGGTAAGCGCGTGACTACTCAAAACTTGAAGGTTATTAAGGTAATCCCTGAACACAACCTCCTCTTGGTGAAGGGTAGTGTTCCTGGTTGCAATGGTTCAATCGTAATCGTAGAAAAGTAAGACATGGAAGTTAGTGTATTGAATATTAAGGGTCAGGACACTGGTAAGAAGGTGACTCTTAACGACAGTGTCTTCGGTGTTGAGCCTAATGACCACGCAATCTATCTTGATGTGAAGCAATATCTTGCTGCACAACGTCAAGGAACTGCAAAAACAAAAGAACGTAGCGAACTCTCTGGTTCTACTCGTAAGCTCGGCCGTCAAAAAGGTGGTGGTGGCGCACGTCGTGGTGACATCAACTCTCCATTGCTCGTAGGTGGTGCTCGCGTGTTCGGTCCTAAGCCTCGTGATTATCGTTTCAAACTCAATAAGAAGGTGAAGCAGTTGGCTCGCCGCTCTGCTTTGAGTTACAAGGTGCAAGAAAATGCGCTCGTAGTAGTGGAAGACTTCACTTTCGAAGCTCCCAAAACTAAGAGCTTCATTGCTTTGCTCAACGATCTTAATCTCGCAGGTAAGAAGGTGCTCGTTGTAGCAGCTGGTAGCGACAAGAATCTCTATCTCTCTGCTCGCAACCTTCCAAAGGCAAAAGTTGCTGTTGCTTCTGATATTAATACTTATGGTGTGCTTGATGCCTCTGTTTTGGTACTCACCGAGAGCGCAGTTGCAAAGGTAGAAGAAGTACTCGCTAAGTAATCATCTCATTAAACAACGAAGTAATGGCATTCATTATTAAACCCATCGTTACGGAAAAACTGAACGAGCTTTCAGAAAAGCAAAATAAGTTCGGTTTCGTAGTGAAGCCAACTGCCAACAAGCTCCAAATCAAAGCTGAGGTAGAAGCACGCTACGGTGTGACGGTTACTGACGTAAACACAATGGTTTACGCTGGTAAGAGCAAGTCTCGCTATACTCGCGCTGGTCTCCTTCGTGGTCGCACCAACGCTTTCAAGAAGGCTATTGTCACTGTGAAGGAAGGCGAAGCCATCGATTTCTATAGCAATATCTAAACAAAGAAATGGCAGTACGTAAATTTAAGCCCACGACTCCGGGCCAAAGACACAAAGCTATCGGTACTTTCGAAGAAATTACTGCATCAGTACCGGAAAAATCTCTCGTTAGCGGTAAGCGTGCTAGCGGTGGTCGCAATAACGTCGGTAAGATGACTATGCGTTATCTCGGCGGTGGTCACAAGCGTAAGTTCCGCTTCATCGACTTCAAACGTGAGAAAGATGGAGTTCCCGCAGTGGTAAAGACAATCGAGTATGATCCTAACCGTTCTGCTCGCATCGCTCTTCTTTATTATGCTGACGGTGAAAAGCGTTATATCATCGCTCCCAATGGATTGAAGGTTGGCGATCAGCTCCTCTCAGGTGCTGAAGCTGCTCCTGAAGTAGGTAATGCACTTCCTCTTCAAAATATCCCTGTGGGTACTGTGATCCACAACATTGAGCTTCGTCCTGGTCAAGGCGCACTTCTCGTTCGCTCTGCTGGTAACTTCGCTCAGCTCACTTCTCGTGAAGGTAAATACTGTGTTATCAAGTTGCCTTCTGGAGAAACTCGTCAAATTCTCAGTGCTTGCAAAGCTACAATCGGTAGCGTAGGTAACTCTGACCACGCTCTCGAATCTTCTGGTAAGGCAGGTCGTAGCCGCTGGCTTGGTCGTCGTCCTCACAACCGTGGTGTTGTGATGAACCCTGTAGACCACCCCATGGGTGGTGGTGAAGGACGCCAAAGCGGTGGACACCCACGCTCTCGTACTGGTCTCTATGCTAAGGGTCTCAAGACACGTGCACCTAAGAAGCAGAGCAACAAGTACATTATCGAAAGACGTAAGAAATAACAGCACTAAAAGAATCGCAATATGAGTCGTTCTCTTAAGAAAGGTCCATACATCGCAGTTTCTCTCGAGAAGAAAATTCTCGCCATGAACGAAAGTGGCAAGAAGAATGTGGTGAAAACTTGGGCTCGCGCTTCGATGATTTCCCCCGATTTCGTGGGTCACACTGTCGCAGTGCACAACGGTAACAAGTTTATTCCCGTTTACGTGACTGAAAATATGGTAGGTCACAAGTTCGGTGAGTTTGCCCCCACCCGTAAGTTCGGTGGTCACGGTGGCAACAAGAAGAAGTAATCTGCTTCGCACTTGATTACCCACACAAATCAATCCATTCCAATAATCAACATCTCAATCTCTAAATAATGGGAGCTAGAAAAAGACTCGCCGCTGAAGCTCGCAAAGCGGCTCTCAAAACCCAGTATTTTGCAAAGTTGAATGATTGTCCTTCGTCTCCCCGCAAAATGCGCTACGTCGTTGACTTGGTGCGCGGCATGGAAGTGAATCGTGCTCTTGGCACGCTCCGCTTCAGCAAGAAGGCTGCGTCTAACGACGTTGAAAAGCTTCTTCGCTCTGCAATCGCTAACTGGGAACAAAAGAACAATCGCCAGGCTGAAGAAGGCGAACTCTTCATCACGAAGATTTTCGTTGACGGTGGTGCAACCCTCAAACGTATGCGCCCCGCACCTCAAGGTCGCGGCTATCGCATCCGCAAGCGTTCTAACCACGTGACTGTGTTCGTGGGCACTAAAGAAGAAACCAACGACTAATTAGAATAAGAAATGGGACAAAAGATTAATCCTATCGCCAACCGACTTGGCATCATCCGCGGTTGGGACTCCAACTGGTTCGGTGGTTCTAACTTCGGTGATAGCATTCTCGAAGATAGCAAGATCCGTGAATACCTCGATGCTCGTTTCAAAAACTACATCGAAAAGCCCGGTCGCAACGCTAGCAAAAAAGAATTTACCAGCGTTTATGAATATGTTTCTCGCATCGTTATCGAACGCACACCCAAATTGGTGACTATCACCGTGTGCACTAGCCGTCCTGGTATGATCATCGGACAAGGCGGTAAGGATGTAGAACAACTCAAACTTCAACTTCAGAAGATTACGAACAAGGATGTTCAAATCAACAT
>JABZGM010000044.1 GCA_015259235.1 Alloprevotella sp.
AATGGGTATGCCCGAACATCTCATCAACCGTCACCCCTTCCCTGGTCCGGGTCTTGCCGTGCGCATCTTAGGCGACATCACTCCCGAAAAGGTGCGCATCCTCCAAGATGCAGACGACATCTTCATCCGTGGTCTCCGCGAATACAAGGTGAAGATGGATGTGGATACGGCTCGCCGTGTGCTTGCTGCTGGTGTGCCTAACGATGCTCCCGAACATGGGGAAATCGAGGTTTCGCTCTACGACCAAGTATGGCAAGCGGGTGTTATCCTTCTTCCCGTGAAGAGTGTGGGCGTGATGGGCGACGAACGCACCTACGAACAGGCTGTGGCACTCCGCGCCGTAACCTCTACTGACGCAATGACTGCCGACTGGAGCCACCTCCCTTACGACTTCTTAGCAAAGGTGAGCAATGAGATTATCAACAATGTGCGTGGCGTAAACCGCGTTTGCTACGACATTTCCTCAAAACCACCTTCAACCATCGAGTGGGAATAACCTCCCCGCTCCACTACCCTCTCCGCTGCTCCACAGCAGAGAGCACACAAAAAACACCTCATTATGGCATCAAGTCATAATGAGGTGTTTTCTTTTTAGGAGTCCATCCTGTGGAGAGAGAGCCAAAGGTACAAATCCTTTTCAACTTCTTCAGAAGGACAGAGGGCGGATGAAGAACAGGAGCTACTTGATGTAGCTGGTGAGCACCTTAATGTTGCCTGAAGGAGTCACGGTCATGCTAGTGGCACATGCAGGCACAAGCACTGTTTCTCCTTGGCGCAAAGAGACGGTCTTGTATTGTTGGTCGATGTTGTCTCCTTCCACAGTCACCGTACCTTCACCTTCTGTGCAGATTACTATGGTGAAAGAATCTCGATCTGCCAATCCTTGGGTAAGAGGTTGTGTCAAATCCAAGAGAGAGGTCGTGAAGTATTGGCACTCTACCAAAGGAGTGTTCTCGTTCTCACGCGTCACATAGTCCGTTCTGTAGTCAGAATACGCCTTGAAGTCAATGGCATCTTTCGCCAATTCCGTGTGCAACTCTCTAGGCTTACCGTCCAATCCCATACGACCGTAGTCGTAGATGCGATAGGTGATGTCAGAAGTTTGTTGGATTTCAGCGATGAAACATCCACCACAAATGGCGTGAATGCGACCCGCAGGCAAGAAGAAGACATCGCCTTTCTTGACATTGTGACGAGCTATGACGTCAGTAATGGTGTTATCTGCCACCATTTTTTCGTATTCTTCGGGAGTAATCGTTTTGGACAACCCAGAAAGCAGGTAAGCATCTTTATCGGCTTCGATGACATACCACATTTCGGTTTTACCCTTAGAGCCATTGTGGCGTACACCAGCCAAGGCGTCATCGGGATGCACTTGGATGCTCAAATCGGAAGCTGCATCAATAAACTTGATAAGCAAGGGGAACTGGTTGCCTGTGTTGGCATAGACATGGCGTCCCACAATCTGTTCTTTGTACTCTTCTAAGAGTTCTACGACAGTCTTTCCAGCCAGACTGCCTTCTGCCACTACAGATTCATTGCCAGGCACACCTGAGATTTCCCAGCTTTCGCCGACATGGTGCTGTTCGGTCTTGATACCTTTGTATGGTGCAATTTTTTCTCCACCCCAAACCAAGGACTTCAAGAGTGGATTAAACTTAATAGGATACAACATATTCATTAGTTTTTTGATAGCTCATCTAGTTTAGAAAGGGCAAAAGCATAAGCCCCGAGTGAGATAGCAGCAGAAGCTCCAATCTTGGAACGCATGATTCCAATGCGCTTTTGTGGATCATAGATCACAGTTTCTTCTGAGCCGTAGATTTTGATTTCACGAGCCTCACCTTTGACGAAGGCTTCAAATTCGGCAGATTCATCGAGATTATAGACCTTCATCTGCACTCTGTTTAATTCGTCACCTGCCATGGTGCGGATTTTTCCGCGCAAGGTTTTAAGGATGCTGGGCATGAGCAAATCGTGACTGCCCATGATGCCACCGCCAATGACCACAAGTCCATCCATGAGGGTAACGGCAATGCTGATAGCTTCACCTGCCACTTCACCCATTTTTGCAAAGGCTTTGACAGCAGCTTCCTGATTCCCTTCTTGCTCTCCATGGGCAATAGCAGCAATGTCTTTGGGTTCCAAACCATGGTTGGCATTTCCCGACAACTCGCCATAGACTCGTTTCACCGCACGAATGGCTGCACCATCTTCGATGATGACCTCGCGATTATCAGGGTGTGGTAAGCAGAAAGTTTCTACGCATGAATTATCTCCGATGTTGAGTTTGCCACCAATCACGCAACCGATGCCCAAACCTGTGCCGAAGGTATAGCCGATGAGGTTCTTGTATTGCTTCTTTCCACCTTGTGCGGCAATCTTGGCGTTAACCTCAGGCAACACGCCGCCGAGTGCCTCACCATAAGCATAGAGATCACCATCATTGTTGATGAAGACAGGGATACCAAACTTCTTTTGCAAGAAAGGACCAAGTGCTACACCGTCGCGGAAGGAGGGAAAGTTGGGAAGGAATCCTCCGATGATGCCGTTGGGATAATCAGCAGGACCTGGGAAGGCGAAACTGATGGCAAGCGGTTTTTCAGAGAGAGTCTCAATCACACGGTTGAAACCTTCGACCATTGTATTTAGACAGAGGTCCAAATCGTGGGCATTAGAAGGGAGTGTCACAGAGAAAGGGGTGGGTTTACCGCCTTTCATTGCTCCGAACACCATGTTAGTACCGCCTGCATCCAATGTCAGCACAGTACGGCTATCTTCATATATATTCATGCTTTGCTATTATTCGTTGTTCTAAGATTTGTTCGAGAAGGAGGGAAAAGCATTGGGCTTGCGCATCACGGCTTCCGCTCTTGGTGAGGATGGGGAAACGTTCGCCCTATCCTCCCAAGACTCAGAAGTAATGTTGCACTGGTGCCTGCGTTAAAGCCCAAAACAAGCCATTGTTATCGGCTGATGTGATGACTTATTCTGCCGCTTCGTTGGCAGTTTCCCAGTTATACCACACTGCAGGTTGTGCCCCCATGTAGAAAGTGAGTTTGCCACCCTTGACGATGTCGCCATATTCTATATAAGGCTTGTTCCACTCTTTTCCGTTGAGTATAATTTTTTGGATATACTTGTTCTCTTTGCTGTTATTGACGGTGTTGATGTCAAACTTCGTCTTGCCGTCTTTGCTCACGACAATCGAAACTTTGTCAAAGAGGGGACTACCAAACCAATACTTTGTAGAGGCAGGTTCTACGTTGTAGAAGCCCATGGCGGTCAAGATGTACCAAGCCGACATCTGACCCACATCCTCATTGCCCGAGAGTCCATTGGGGGCTGCGTGGTATTGACCTTCTAGGATCTCACGCACCTTGTCAGCCGTCTTCCAAGGTTGACCAGACATGGTGTAGAGATAGATGATGTGGTGGCTGGGTTCATTGCCATGAACATATTGTCCAATCAAGCCAGACATGTCGGGAGAGGCGTCCTTGCCGAGCACTGAGGGTGCTTTGAAGAGAGAGTCGAGACGGTGCGTCATCTTGTCTCTGCCTCCGAAAGCCTCGAGCAACCCCGTCAAATCGTGGGGAGCAAGCCACGTGTATTGCCAAGCATTGCCCTCGCAATAGTCATTGGCGCGGTGTTCAGCGGAGAAAGGATTGAAAGGAGTGCGCCATCCGCCATCGGCAGTGCGACCTCTCACAAACTGGGTCTCTTTGTCAAAGAAATTTCTCCAACTGTGGCTGCGATTTCTGAAGAACTTTTCGTCTTCATGATGCCCCAGCACGCGAGCCGCATTGGCTACAGCAGCATCGGCAATAGCATATTCCATGTCGTTGGCACAGGCTTCTTCGTACAAGTCACAAGGGATATAACCATATTTCTTGCGAATATCTTGTCCGCGCTCGTCGAGCATCACCGAAGCCTTGCAAGCCTTATAAGCTCTCTCTTTGTCGATGCCTTCTATTCCTTTGACGATGGCCTCAGCCACAGCAATCACGCCAGGATTACCCACCATACAGTCGGTTTCGTTGCCCATGAGATGCCATACGGGCAACTTCCCTTGTTCATCGAAGATGTCCAACATCGTATTGATCAAATCCGCACGCTTGGAGGGATGAATGATGTGATACAAGGGCATCGCAGCGCGGTAAGTGTCCCAAAGCGACATGGTCGTGTAGACGTTGCGCGACTTGTTGTAGACCTTTCCATCAGCACCTCTATATGCTCCGTCGACGTCCGAGAAGAGTGAAGGTGCTACCATCGTGTGGTAGAGGGCGGTGTAGAAGATTTTGCGAGAAGATTCGTCGGAAGTCTCAATCTTGATTTTAGAGAGTTCCTTGTTCCAGCGTTCCCAAGCCTGCTTTTTCGTCTTTTCAAATTCCCATGCAGGTTGTTCCTTTTCAACAGCCATCTTCGCACCGTCCATGCTTACGGCAGAGATGCCAACTTTCATCAAAACTTGCTCGCCTTGCTGCGTACGGAAAGAGAATCGAGCATATCTGGTCTGTCCATCCTTTTGGATAAACATTTTCTCGTTCTTTTCAAAAGGCTTAGAGAACACGGCATAGAAGAACATCTTTTGCGCTTTAGCCCATCCTTTGGAGTGACGCCAACCACGGATGCTATTGCCGTCTACCACCTCAATGTGGGTGTCTTCTGCCTTGTCCCAGCAACCACCGTTTTCAAGGTCAAGCACGATGGCTGCCTCATCCGATTTGGGGAAGGTGTAGCGGTGGAGTCCCACTCGGTCAGTGGCAGTTAGTTCTGCCAAAATGCCGTAGCGAGTGAGGGGAACACTGTAATATCCCGGGATAGAAATTTCTTTGGAGCGATCAGCATACGACCAAAGTCCCGTTTCGGGTTGTCCCACTTTGCCTCTTTCATACACGGACTTGCCAACTACTGGCATGACGGTGATGTCAAACAAATCGCCGATTCCCGTACCACTCAAGTGGGTGTGGGAAAATCCAATCACCGTGCTATCCGAAGCATGGTAGCCCGATGTCCAGTCCCATTCTTGGGGCACACTGGTTGGTCCCAACTGAACCATACCAAAGGGGACATTCGCGCCAACAAAGACGTGTCCATGTCCTCCAGTGCCAATGCGGGTGTCCACCTGTTTGGCGTAGGTGTCCATCTTTGCATTGACACACGATAAGGCAGTGCTCGACAAAGCGGTAAATAGCGCTATCGTGCGGAAGCCTCTGAAAGCCTCTTTGAGACTGAATCCTCCGTTATTTTGCATAATCTCTGACAAATTCTTGGTGTGTGATACGGTGTTTCTTTATTTTCTGATCCTTGCGGATGATGTATTTCCCATTGATTTCCACACTGTCAAAGACAGGAGAAAAGAGCGTATATTGGGGTTCGCCAGGACAATCGGGATACATTCCGATCATGCTAAAGACTGCCCATGCAGACATCACTCCTGTGTCGTCGTTGCCAGGAATGCCATCGG
The DNA here is from genome assembly GCA_015259235.1 of Alloprevotella sp. GTDB lineage: Bacteria > Bacteroidota > Bacteroidia > Bacteroidales > Bacteroidaceae > Alloprevotella. The sequence continues at coordinate 5,468 of JABZGM010000044.1, forward strand.
GGCGAGTGGTGTAATACTTCTTCAAGAGGGCAGCCACAGTTTGGGCGGTGCGGTGCTCCTCCCCCTTAAATCGGCTGAAGAGGAAAGGATAAGCTATGTCGGGTTCGTTGGCAGGATCGTATAGCCCTTCATCAAACACTTTTTGGAGTTTGGCTACAAAGGCTTTATCGCCGCCCATAGCCTTCGCCAGACCTTCAATATCGTGAGGCACATAGAATGTATAGTTCCACGCACTACCCTCGTGAAAACCGGGGGTATTGGAAAAATCTGCCCCATCTTTGGGATTGAAAGGAGAAAGGAATGTGCCGTTGCTGTTCAAGGGGCGCAAAGTACCGGACTCTTTGCTGTAGTAATGGCGCCAACCTTTGGAGCGTTTTCTAAATTCCTTTGCATACTTTTGGTATTCTGCCTTCTGCGCGCTGCTGGTGGCTTCTTGCGCTAGTTTGTCGGACAACAAAGCCAAAGCATTGTCGGCTACGTAATATTCCAAAGCATGCGACACAGAATTGTCTCCCGAGAAGTCTTGTGCAAAATAGCCTAGGGGAATATAGCCTTTCGCGATATATGGATCCACGTCAGGGCGAATCTTATTGTCTTTGCCAGGGGTATTGGCAGACTTGAGGCAGGCTTTATAAGCCGCTTGGATGTCGAAGTCGGTGAGTCCTTTTAGATAGGTGTCTGCTATCACTGGAATAGCGGGGTCGCCTTCCATGGTGAAAGTTTCGCGACCATACAGTTCCCACTTAGGCATCCAGCCCCATTCTTTGTACATGTCCACCATGCTGCGTACCATGTCTATCTGTTTCTCAGGGTAAGCCAAGGTGAGCAACTGGTGCAGGTTGCGACTGGTGTCCCAAAGGGAGAACACCGTGTAACGATTGTGACCTTTTGTCACCTTTCCAATGCCAGGGGTCACCACCTCAATGCCATTTTGTGCAGCATACTTTCCGCCTTGCATCAAGGGATATTCTCCATTGACGTCGTTGAGCACATTGGGATGCAAGAGCGCGTGATAGAGTGCCGTGTAGAAGATTTCCTTCTGTTCCTCGGTGCCGCCACTCACTTTTACTCTTTCGAGGGCTTCTTCCCACTGGCGATGGGACTCAGCACGCACTTGATCAAAGTTGCACGCTGGTTGCTCCGCTTCTAGATTTTGACGCGCGTTCTCACAACTCACGAAAGATACGCCCATCTGCACACAGATTTGTTCTCCATCCTCTGCATCGTAGGTGAAACGATAACCGAGGTTATCGCCTGCCATTTCGCGAGCATAATCGGTGTAAACCTTATATTTGCCTGCATGTTCGTCCCACGCTGCTTCGGCGGTCATGTTGGGTTGCTTCTTCCAAAAACCAGCTTCTTTAGGACTCTTGTTCACACGAATCACAAAATATTGTGGGAAGACCGCTTGAGAGTGATAGCAAAATCCACCACACAATCTCATGCCTTCGATTTCAGTGTCACTAACCTTTCGGATGAAGCCTCCCGATTCGTTAGTGAGACCTTGTCCGAGATTGACAATGACATGCGCCTTACCCTTGCGATAAGTGTAGCGTTCGATGGAAGAGCGCATTGTAGATGCCACCTCCGCCAAGATGTCATATTTTGAGAGTTTCAAGGCATAATAGCCTGGTTGCGCCGTCTCGCCCGTGTATTCGCTCCCATACAACAGATAGTCGGTTGAAAGCTCTCCAGAAGTTGGCATCGTGATGATGGTTCCCAATTCTGGACATCCCACTCCACTCAGATTGACGTGAGAAAAACCAGTAAACCAGCAGTTGTCTGAAGTGTAGGGCGTAGACCACCATCGGCTGTCTTTGTCCCACTTGTTTTTCTCCGATCCAGTGACGTTGAAGGGAGAGACGCTCATCATGCCGTTCGGACAAACGGCACCAGGGTTGGTCGTCCCAAAATTGGACGACCCCACCCATGGATGCACATAATCCGTCAGCTGTCTCGCACTGGAAAAGAAGGGAATGAGTAGAGCGATTACGGCGACAAGAAATCTCATTGTTATTTTAAGATGTTGGTGCGTTTAGTAAACTCAATGATTTCGGGGATATATCCGAACGCCAATCCTGTCACGGTGTCCGCACATCCGTAGTAGATGGCGATTCTTCCAGTTTCGGGATCATGCAATGAAGCGCAAGGGAAGGTCACGTTGGGCACATCGCCTGCCAATTCATAGATTTCACGAGGAGAAATCAAGTATTGTCCGCTACGTGCCAGCACCTTCCAAGGTTGTTCCAAGTCTAAGAGCGCAGAACCGAACGCATAAACGTAGCCATTGCAAGAATGGAGCACACCATGATAGATGAGCAACCAGCCTTCAGAAGTTTCGATAGGCACTGGACCTGCCCCAATCTTCATGCACTGCCATGCGCTCTCTTTGAACTCAGCAGGTGCCATCACGTGACGATGACGTCCCCAAAATTCGAGATCGGGAGATTCGCTATAGAAAATGTCACCGAAGGCAGTGTGTCCCGTGTCGGAAGGACGAGAAAGCATGGCAAAACGACCATTGATTTTCTTAGGGAAGAGCACACCATTGCGGTTGTAGGGCAAGAAGGCATTCTCCAGTTGGTGGAAGGTCACAAAGTCATCGGTCCAAGCCAAGCCAATAGTAGGACCATGATGATCGTTGCACCATGACACATAGTAGCGGCCATCAATCTCAGCCACACGAGGGTCGTAGCCATAGCCCCACTCTGCCACTTCGGGAGCAGCGCCTTCAAACTTGATGGTATCGGGATTCATGTCCCACTTCAAGCCATCTTTGGAAAAACCCACGTGTAGGGTCATGCGGCGATTTTTGTCGTCCACGCGAAACACACCTGCATATCCATCCTTAAAAGGCACTACGGCAGAGTTGAAAATACTGTTGCTATCGGGCAAGAGATCACGAGGAATCACAGGGTTTGCGGAAAATCTCCACAAAACATCATTGCAAGATTCGGGACGATTCTCCCAGGGCATATTGGGGAGCGATGCTCCTTGTATGGTAAGTTTGTTATCCATTATGATAGTTTATTTTGTATTTCATTCATTTTCTTCGTGGTCAAGGGATAAAAGAACAGGCACAAAGCGCCTAAAAGAGCTCCTATCGCGGGAATCCAACTCATCAACGCCTTAATAGCCGCCAAGGTTTCGGGAGCTTGCACTACAACATCCTTGTTATAGGCTGCAAACGCGAGCACCTGCAAGAGGATGAAACCACCGATAGCACCACCAAACTTTTGTGCCATGGACGAAGAAGAGAAGATTAATCCCGTACTAGCATTGCCGTGTTTCCAGATGGAATAGTCGGCTACGTCTGCCATCATCGACCAAATCATGGGCGCGCCTACACCGATGCCGATGCAAATGGCGATTTGACTGGCGATGAGTCCAATCATGCCGGCATTCGTATCGACGGGGAGGAACCAGATTACAGCACTCACCACCGCAATAAAGATGAGAGAAGCAAAGAAAGTGGTCTTCTTACCAACTTTTTGTGCGAGAGGCACAGCAAATGCCACACCTGCCATCTGTGCCAATTCACCGATAGTCAAGAACACCGCGCAGGTGATGAGCACATCTGTGCCCAAGATGTTGGCAAAATAATAAGCTGCGGCACCACCACGGATGGAACCAAACAAGAGTTGTCCGATACCTGCGCCTAACAACAGCCACCAGGGACTATTTTTGAGCAGGTGCTTCATATCTTCCTTGATAGATTGCTTTTCTTTCTGTTCGGGCAACTGCACTCGTTCGCGCGTCATGGCAAAGCACAACACAAAGAGGATGGCGCAAAGCGCAGCAATAACCGTCACAATCAAGGTCCACTGCATGGGAGACGCATCGCCCACACCTTTGATGACCTTGCCAGCTTCATTGACAGTACCGATGACTTCTTTCTCGAAGAGTCCAAACAATCCCATAGCCAAAAAGCTACCGATGTAAGCAAAGAACATGCGATAGGACGAGAATACAGACTTTTCGTTGCTATCTTCTGTCATCACACCCAGCATCGCACCATAAGGCACGTTGATAGCCGTGTAGACTGTCATCATCATCAGATAGGTGACGTAGGCATACACATGCTTAAAGGAGTAACTAGCATCGGGAGTGTAGAACGATAGGATGCCGACCAAGGCGAAGGGCAAAGCCACCCAAAGTAGCCACGGACGATAGCGTCCCCAGCGCGTGCGGGTGCGGTCGGCTATCAATCCCATCACAGGATCTGACACAGCATCATAAAGTTTGGTAATCAAGAGCAGCATTGCTGCATGGGAAGGATGAAGCCCGAACACATCGGAATAGAAAATAGGGAGGTAGTACGAGAATATCTTCCAAAACATACTGGAAGACATATCACCGAGTCCGTATCCTATTTTTTCACGGAGGGAAGTTTTGGTATTATCGGTTGTCATGTTGGTAAATCTTTCTAAACCAAGGAAGACTATCAAGCATTTGAATATCAAGTAGAAGCTATATTCTAAAACATCAGCGTGGTAAAGATTGGGTTGTTCTATTCCTCTATGAGGAAAACGCCTAGTGCTGCTCGAATAATCTATCGCAAAGATAATGAAATCTGAGAGAATAGAGAATAAAATCCGAATTATTTTTCATCAAATCACAGCACAACTATGGTCTGTGCCTACTTATTCTGCGTGTCGCATGACGAATGTTTCAAAAAGTCCGACAATAGCTAAGTCCTTCATTATTCACAAAGTCCGTCTGTAGCAAAGAGGCTGTCAGGCACAATGCCCAACAGCCTCGTCGTATAAGCAGGTGGTTATTTGGGATAATGGATCACCAAAGCGCCACAGCGTGCGCCAAATGCTCCTCAAGTTCTTCGGAAGTAAGGCGCAATTTCAGTTCACCTTGATAGGCAATGGAGATGGCTCCCGTTTCTTCACTCACTATAATAGAGAGGCAATCGGTCTTTTGAGAAATGCCCAAGCCCGAGCGGTGCCGCAATCCCAAGTTTTTCTGAATATTATTGTCGTGCGACACGGGGAGAATGCAAGCCGCAGCCTTCACCCTTCCTTTACCCACAATCATAGCTCCATCGTGAAGCGGACAATTCTTGAAGAATATCGTTTCTACCAAGCGTTGTGATATTGCTGCATCAATAATTTCGCCCGTGTTGATTTCATCTTGCAAACTTCCCATACCTTCCACCACGATGAGTGCTCCCACCTTCTGACGCCCCATCGCCATGCAGGCACGCACAATGGGCATGATGAGTTCGCGCGACACTTCTTCCTGGGGATTGCGTCGCATCCACTTGAAAAGTCGGGTGGCACGCTGAGTGCCGATGGTGGAGAAAAAGTGACGTATCTCCCCTTGAAATAAGACGATGATGGCGAGCGAACCGACATTGATCATGCGGTCGAATATTCCACCCAACAAACGCATCTCAAACACCTGCGACACCAAAATCCACACCACAATAAACACGAGCACACCCGTGAAGATGTTGGCAGAACTCGAAGCTCGCATCAAGCGATATAAATAGAACAACAACAGTGCTACAAGCACAATGTCTAAGATATCCTTAAATCCTAATTCTAACATGAATCGATGTTTATCTTTTCCGAGATGCTAGGCGCTGTCAGACGCTAGTCTCTTCCTTTTATTTCTATTTCTGTTCTTTCGCCCACAAGATGTTTATCCTTATATATAAGGCTTCATCCTGGTAAACAAACGATGCTCATCCTTATATTAAATAAGAGTGAGCCATTTCAGTGCCTTAGGTCAACTGGCTTGCCACATGGTTTCCATAAGAGTGCGTGCTTCTACTGCCGCTTGCACATCGTGCACACGGAAGATATGCGCGCCCTTCATCATAGCGATCGTGTGGAGCACGGTCGTTCCGTTGAGGGCATCTTGAGGGGTCGTTTCCAGCAATTTGTAAATCATGGATTTCCGACTCACCCCCACCAAAAGTGGCGCATGAAGTTCGTGAAAGTCTTGAAGACGATCCATCAAACGATAGTTGTGCTGCAAGGTCTTTCCAAAACCAAATCCAGGATCGATGATTACATCCTTGCCACCGGCATCAAAAAACCGCTGCTGCTGACGTGCCAAAAACTCCAACACTTCTGCCACGACATCTTGATATTCGGGAGCCATCTGCATCGTTTCGGGATTACCCTTCATGTGCATGATGATGTAGGGCACCCCGAGTCGTGCCACCACCTTGGGCATCGCACGATCGAGCACGCCCCCCGAAATGTCATTGATAAGGTCCACACCAAAATGCTCCACACACTGACGAGCCACCTCCGAACGAAAAGTATCGACCGAAACGTAAACTTCTGGCGCCACTTCGCGTACGGTGGTGAGTGCCACTTCCAAACGCTGCATTTCCTCCAGCGGAGAGATGTCATCGGCTCCTGAACGTGAAGAATAAGCCCCTACATCAATGATATCTGCCCCTTCTGCCAACATTTGGCGCACTCGCTGCGCGATGCGATCTGGCTCAGCCATTGGAGTGCGAGAATCGATATAAAACGAATCGGGCGTGACGTTTAAGATGCCCATCACCCAAGGGCGTTGCAATTCCACGAGCTTTCCGCGGAGGTTCATTGTGTAGTCTGGAGCTGGAAACATGGCATTTTAGTTTGCTGCAAAGGTACTTTTTTGTTTCTCGACAGGCAAATAATTGGATTATATTTTTTGTTATTCGCCGAGAACTACTACTTTTGCACCTAAATCTTGAGATCATGTCTATAGCAGAATTCTACGAACTCTTTCTTCGTCACCCCCACATCTCCACCGATACGCGCCATTTGGTGAAAGACAGCATGTTTTTCGCTCTCAAAGGCGCAACATTCGATGGCAATCAGTTTGCGCTCCAAGCCTTAGAAGCTGGATGTGCTTATGCGGTGGTCGACGATGCTCAAATAGCTCAACAAGACGAGCGCTGCATTTTGGTGGAAGATGTTCTCACCTCCCTCCAAATTTTGGCAGCGTATCACCGTCGTCAACTAGACACTCCCATCCTTCAAATCACAGGTACCAACGGCAAGACAACCACCAAAGAACTGGTGGCTGCTGTACTTGCTGAAAAATTAAATGTGCTCTTCACCGAGGGCAATCTCAACAACCACATCGGGGTGCCCCTCACTCTACTCCGCCTCACCGACGAACACGAGTTTGCCGTCATCGAAACTGGCGCCAACCACGTGGGCGAAATCGCTTTGCTCTCCAGCATCGTGAAGCCTAACTGCGGCCTCATCACCAATGTAGGCAAAGCGCACATCGAGGGATTCGGTTCGTTTGAAGGCGTGATTCAAGCTAAGACAGAACTCTACGAAAACATCCGCAAGCGCAACATGGAATTGCTCGAGGAGGTAGACGGCAATGTGCAATTCCGGGAAGGGTCTACTCCCCTCTTCATCTTCCTCAATGGCGACAACCCTCACCTTGCCCCACGTGCGAAAGGATTGCCCACCCTCACTTATGGTTCGCCCGACCACGGTTACGTGATCGAGGGCGAAGTGGTGTCATGCGACCCCTTCCTCACCTTCCGCTGGCGCAAAAACGGGGGACAATGGCACGAAGTGGCAACGCAGCTCATCGGGGCATACAATCTCGACAATGCTTTGGCAGCAGTCCTCGTAGGACTCACCTACAATGTGCATGTGGCATCCATCGACAAAGCTTTGCGCAACTATGCCCCCAACAACAATCGTTCGGAATATCGCAAAACTCAGCGCAACCGCCTCATCATCGATGCCTACAATGCCAACCTCTCTTCGATGCACGCAGCACTCCACAGTTTTGCGCAAACAGAAGATGCCCACAAGATGATGATCCTAGGCGATATGCGCGAGCTGGGCACAGCATCTGCCGACGCTCATGCTGAGGTATTGCAACTGGCACTCACCACTGGTTGCCAACAAGTGTGGCTCGTGGGTAGCGAATTTGCCCAAGCTCTCACCACACTCTCTGCCGACCAAGCTGCCCTTTTCCGCACCTTCTCAGATGTGGAAGCCGTGAAAGCCGAACTCAAAGCGCAACCGCTCAACGACCATCTCATTCTCATCAAGGGATCCAACGGTACGCGCCTATTCCAACTCCCCGAACTGTTGTAGCGCGCTAATATTTTTCTCCTAAACTCCACGAAGTTCTATCGTGTTTTTATGACTACATAAAGTATTCATCATTGATCGTAAGAACTTTATTTACAAAAAAAACAGGAAGAGATTAAACGAGATTTTTGCTGTGTCAACCTATCTTATCGCACCCAAAAGAGAATAAACTATTACAATATAC
>JABZGM010000045.1 GCA_015259235.1 Alloprevotella sp.
GGTTTGAGTGTTAAAACGCACGGAGAATTTTGGTCAGAATTTTGTGTAAACTAGGAAGAGAAGAATGTATGCTACGTGAGTTCAAAATCATCCGCCCAACAAATCTTACTCGAATTCTTGAAATCTTCCCGATTTTCTCGGACTTTTCCTCGATTTTCTCGGACAAAATAAAAAATTCGTCGGACAAAATTTTGAATAATGTCCATTGAAATAGAACGAACAACGTGTTGTTTCACCAAAACGACACGTTGTTTCTTCTCAAAAAAGCTCAGAATACAAGAAAACGTGCTCAATACCTGAAAAGAGGTCTCAAAATCTCTATTTTCAAACCCTCTGAGAATCGCATAATTCCCAGCAATTTTTTCTGAACTCGAATTTGGGTGTTAAATGGAGGGGCAGAAATTATGAAAAAGTCTATATGCAGTTTGCCCTCTATCCCAAATCTGTTCAGGATTTAACCCAAATCGGTCATTAGACCGTTATAATACGATAATCTAATGACCGATTTAGGTTTAATGACCGGTTTGAGTTTATCAAAGACGCTGCATATAGACTGACGTGCGGCACAGGATTATAGACAATGCTAACGCACAAAATAAGGGACAATCAACCAAAGTTGATTGTCCCTTTCTCACTTCCTAATTCGCTGTATAAACAGCACTCAGCTTGTGCTGAGGGGTAATCTCTGAGCCCCGTGGAGCTACCAGAGTTTATTTGCTGCACTCCTTAGCGAGAGTTGCGGTGAGCATCCACACGAGCTTCTCTTGTTCGCGGAGGTAATCGCTCATCAACGCATTGCTAGATTCGTCACCAGCCTCATCAGCAGCAGCCATAACGGCACGCTCTTGAGCAATGAGGGTCTTCACCATCTCAAGTACTTGAGTGAGGCACTCTTGACCGCAGTGTACCACTTCGTTTTCCTTGATTTGAGAAACTTGGAGGTACTTGCTAGGACGGTGCTCAGGAGTCACATCAAGTTGAAGAAGACGTTCCGCGATTTCGTCAGCCTTTTCACCTGCGTCATCATAGAGACGTTCAAATTCAGCGTGAAGAGCGTAGAAGTTAGAACCTTGCACGTTCCAGTGGAAGTTGCGAAGGTTTGCATAGTATACTTGGAAGTCTGCGAGGAGAACTGCAAGAGCTTGGGCAACGGGCTGCACCTTGGCAGCATCGAGACCAGTGTAATTAAGATTTTTCATATTGCATGTTATGTTTATGGATTCATTAAAAGAGGAATTAGGGGCTAATCAGCAAGATATTTAATTGCTTTTCCCTTGATTACGGTGCAAAGTTACGGGCTTTTTCTAGAGTTTACAACAGATACGCCCTTCTTTTATATAGAGAAAAACTATAAGACGTTAATACTTATCAGATAATCAATTATTTACCTCATCACAGAAGTAAGAAAATAATCTTCTCATGCGCTAACATTAGGGGGCAGAGAGACTCCCTTGAGCAAGTTTCGCAAGCGAGCGCCCTATTTCATGTCGATTTTCTCAAACTTGTAGCCTAATCGACGCAACTGCAATGCCACGCCTATGCGGAACATCACATGAAGCGTGCGCACGTAGGTGTGAAATGCCATGGGGCTTTGGGGTTCGATTCCTTCATGACGCAAAGCCGCGTGGGCTGCTTCGGCACAAGTGCGCACGAGTTGGTGGAGATGGGCGCGCTCCTCAGCATCGGTGATGGCAAGCACGTGGTCCAACACATAGTCGTCGAGAGCATCAAAGCCTTGTGCGAGCAGCGCTGGATAGAGCGCGTGCGGATCTGCAGCGGCAGTAGTCCAGTCACTGTCCCAGCGTTGTGCCATGGCAAGTCCAACAAATCCCATCCATCCAATGGCAACGGTGGGATATTTCGCAATTTCAGGCACTGCATCTCCCAAATATGGAGTGCAGATTTCGGGCCACACGGCTTCGAGGTCAGGGGTTTCTAGAAGTTGTCCAGAAAGTGCTTGAGCCGTTGTGCAAAGACGCAGGAGTTGATCAGTGAGTTGTTGTTCAAAACGATCGAGAAATTCGGCAGGAGCTTGGATATTGTCAGGAGTCATGAGTCAAGAAAATGGGATTAAGAGCGAGAAGCGTGGAGTTTCGCCACAGCCTCAGCCAGTTGGTGAAGGGCTTTTTCGAGCACACAGCGCGGCACACCCACATTGAGTCGCATGAAGCCTTCTCCTCCGGCACCAAACATCTCACCATCGTTAAGGGCCAGATGCGCTTCATTGACAAAGAGATGATTGAGTTCGTCGTGAGAGAGTCCGAGTGCGCGGCAGTCGAGCCAGATGAGGAAGGAGGCTTCGGGACGTGGAGCCACCACTCTGGGGATGTGTTCGCGGCAATAGTCCACAGCAAAATCGATGTTACCTTCGATGTAGCGCAACATCTCCTTGCGCCATTCGCCACCCTGTCGATAGGCAGCTATAGCCACCGTGGGTGAGAACATGGGAGGACAGTCAATTTCGTTGGCAAAGAGCCACTTCGTGAAAGGTTCGCGCAACTTATCATTGGGCACCACAGCCCAACTGCTCACCACGCCTGCGCAATTAAAGGTCTTGGTGGGCGCTCCAAAGGTGATGCTATTCTCACGCGCAGCTTCAGACACCGAAGCAAAGGGCACGTGCTTAGCAGAATAGAGGGCTATGTCGGCATGAATCTCGTCGCTCACCACCACGATGTTATGTTCTAAACAAAAATCTGCCAGACGTTGCAGCGTCTCTTTGCTCCAGCAGCGTCCACTAGGGTTGTGAGGATTGCAGAGCACCAGCATCTTGGCATCATCAGCCACCGTAGCAAGATGGTCAAAGTCCATGTCGTAGCGACCATCTTCCCTTCTGATCAAGGGATTGTCCACCACCACACGACCATTGCCTTCAATCACGTGTTTGAACATGTGGTAGACGGGAGGTTGGGTGATGATGCGATCACCCGGTTTGGTGTACACTTGCAGCGCAAATCCAAGACCACGGATGACACCAGGCATGAAGGAAATCCAGTCTTTTTTGATATCCCAGTTATGGAGCGACTTCTGCCAGTCGATGATGGCAGGGAAATAGTCGTCGTCAACACAGGTGTAGCCCAATATGGGGTGTTGGAGTCGCTCACGCAAGGCATCGAGGATGAAAGGAGGTGTGGCAAAATCCATATCGGCGACCCAGAGGGGGATGAGGTCAGTGCAACCATAGAGTGCTTGCAAAGCTCTAATCTTTGAACAGTTAGTACCTTTGCGACAGATAACTTCATCGAAACTGTAGTGCTTCATGATAAGAGAAATAGGAAGTGGAAAATGGGATTATAGGAATCAGTGTTGAAAAGGGCACTTTTGTAGAGCTGAATAGGAATATCCCCAATCTGCCATTATATCGTAACAGGGCTGTTAGACGATGAGGGATAAGCTAAGAGCAGAAAGGGTGTTGCTGCGCGATGGAAGGCTTGACAATAGACGTGCGCTTCGGGCAGCTGTGCAAAATAGTCTTTGAGGACGGTGAGAACAGCAGGAGCGTCATAGGCTATGAAGTCGCAATAGGCAGTTTGCGCGTGTTGCTCACAAACTTTGGTTCCGAATCCTCCACCCACAAATTGCACTTTCTCTGCGTCATCTAAATGCGTTTGCACATAAGTGGCAAGGTCTGCATTGAAGGCGCGCACCTCATCAGACAAATCGTCGGATGAAGGGAGTATCGCAGTGTTGAAGGCGATGAATCCGCAGAAACATCCACTCAGACGTAAGAGATTAAACACGAAACTCTCGTCTTGGAGATATACGTAAATCTGCATCGGTTGGGTGGTCCATGCCGCAGTGAGTTGCAAATGCAGCTCATAGGGGTCAGTCTGGGGCGGTAAACTAGTGGTGTAGGTGCTTTCTTGCGAGAGCAGTTGTTGCACCGAACTTTGCGGATTCGCCTCGGGATAGTGTTGTTTCACAAAACTTCTCCACTCAGCAAGGACCACCTTCCACCCTTCTGGCAAATAGCTACGTAGGGTGTGGAGTAAGGTGTGCAGCAAGTGGAGATTTTGCGCCACGCCATCGAGTGCAATTTGCAAGACCATCGCTTCATTGCGCCACACTGCCGAGAAACGTACTTGCTGGAGCAAGGGGCGCGCTAAACTGGCGAGCAATCTATCCATCTCATCGTAGGCAGTGACAAGATGATTTTTCGCCTGTTGGTTGATAGGCGCAGACAGTTCCTCGACCTTCTGCGCACATTGGGTGAGTGGGTGGGCAATGCGTTGCAATGTTTCTCCCATCTGACGACAGCGTTCAACAAAAGTTCCCAGACGATAATGGGGGGAACTGATGCGTTGCAAACACTCTCGCTCCAGTTCTTCGGTGTGAGGATGACGAAATGCAGGCATCACATCTTCAAGATAAGCGTAGAGAAAGAGCAGGGCTTCCGCCTCGCGATCGAGATGTGCCAAGGCTAAGGCTGAATAGTAGTTGAAATCAGCAAATAGTTCCACTTGCTCATTGAGCATATAGCTCATACAGTTGAACGCACGCCAATAGCGTACTGGGGAAAATGGCTCATCTTTTTGTGCAATCTGGAGTAGGGAACGTCCGAAAAGTTCCCACATGCGCGGTGTAAACTTTTCAAGGGGCAATCCTCCCAACACACGTTCAACAGACTCATAGTCTTGAGCGGCAAACCAATCTTCGAGTTGCTGGAGCAAAGTTTTAATCATAGAATGAGGTTCAGAGACAAAGCGGTGTTGCTTTCGTGCGCTATATCAAATTAAATCTTTTCACGATTTAACGACCGATTTGGGTTGAAGCGAGGTCTTCTTATGCAAAATTACGACTATCTACCCACAAAATCAAAATATATCAGTAGATAATTTTGCAAATCGAGGGGCAAATGCTACTTTTGCAGAATAGAACACATCATACAAATTGCCACAATGCAGAAGAACGATGCCGTTGTAATCATCCCCACCTACAACGAAAAAGAAAATATCGAAGCCATCCTCCGTGCAGTCACGGGGCTGGAAGAACATGGGTTTGACGTCTTGGTCATCGACGACGGAAGTCCTGACGGAACAGCCGCCATCGTGAAGCAGCTCATGGCAGGCGATCTCAAAGACCGCGTGCATTTGGTGGAGCGTCAAGGCAAACTGGGGCTTGGCACTGCCTACATCGCGGGCTTCAAATGGGCACTCGAACACGACTACGAATATGTCTTTGAGATGGATGCCGACTTCAGTCACGATCCTAAGGATTTGCCTCGCCTCTACAACGCTTGCGCTGTGGAAGGTTACGACTTAGCCATCGGTAGTCGCTACATTTCTGGTGTAAACGTGGTGAACTGGCCCATGGGGCGCGTGTTGATGAGCTATTTTGCCTCTAAATATGTGCGTTGCGTCACAGGAATTCCTGTCAACGACACCACAGCGGGCTTCAAATGCTACAAGCGCCGCGTGCTAGAGGCCATCGATTTCGACAAGATTCGCTTCAAAGGCTATGCGTTTCAAATTGAACAGAAATTTACAGCCTACAAACTTGGTTTCCGCATCAAAGAAGTGCCCGTGATTTTTGTCAACCGTCAGCTCGGGGTCAGCAAAATGAGCGGTGGCATCTTCGGCGAAGCCTTATTTGGCGTGATGCGATTGAGATGGGCAGCCCTCACTGGTCAAATCAAACCTAAGCAAGCATAAGCTCTACGCGCATATCATCTGCGCTATAACCCTTTAGGAGTGCGCAGTGTCTTCATCGGAAGATGGCGCACTCCTTTTCTGTTTTCGCTTCTTCCCCTCTCTTCTTCCCTCATCATCTGCCTTATTGCAGACTCTCTTTTCTCAAAAATATGCACAGAAGAACATTCATAAAAAACGCAATTATAGTCAATGAAGGCCGCATGTTCGTAGGTAGTCTTGTCATTGACGACGACCGCATCGAAGAAATCCTTGAAGGTCAAGATGTTCAACCGCAACTTCCTCCAGATTCTATCATAGACGCTGAAGGTTGCTATCTCCTGCCTGGAGTCATCGACGAGCACGTCCACTTCCGCGATCCAGGACTCACGGCTAAAGGCAACTTCTACACTGAAAGCCGCGCTGCTGCTGCTGGTGGTGTCACTACAGTCATTGATATGCCTAACACAGTGCCACCCACTGTGACAAAGGAGCGACTGTTGCAGAAGATAGAAATAGCACAACAGCAGAGTCTTGTCAATTTTGGTTTCTTCTTGGGAGCAACTCCCGACAATGCAGCGCGCTTGAAAGACGTGAATCCTCGACTGGTGGCAGGCATCAAACTCTTCATGGGCAGCAGCACTGGCGAATTGCAAGTGGAAGATCGTCCCACGCTGCGCACCATCTTCGAGCAAAGCCAGCTCCCCATCATGGTGCACTGTGAAGATACGCCCATGATTACGGCGAATATGAAGGCTTATAAGAAGAAATATGGCGAAGATCCTCATGTGCGCTACCATGCAGAGATTCGTCCCTCAGAGGCATGTGTGAAGAGTACCAAAGAAGCCATTGCACTAGCACGAGAGTTTAATGTTAAGCTCCACGTGGCACATATCACCACCGCAGCGGAACTAGACCTCTTCGACCTCAATGACAAACAAATCACTGCGGAAGCCTGCCTACCTCACTTGATGTTTGCAAGCGAAGACTACGAACGTCTCGGAGCGCGCATCAAGTGCAACCCAGCTGTGAAATACGACACTGACCGTGCGGCTATCCGTGCGGCACTCACCGACGGACGCATCCGCACCATCGGCACAGACCACGCTCCCCACCGCATCAGCGATAAAATAGGCGGAGCTGCTAAAGCCACGAGTGGCATGCCCTTTGTGCAATTCTCCCTCGTGTCCATGCTCGAATTGGTGGACGAAGGCGTACTCCCCATCGAACGTATGGTAGAACTCATGTGCCACAACCCAGCGCGTGTGTTTGGCATCGAAAACCGTGGTTTCCTCCGTCAAGGGTATATGGCAGACTTGGTGCTCGTCAAGCCCCATTCTCCATGGACATTGACCCCCAACCGCATCGAGTCTAAGTGTAACTGGAGCCCCATGGAGGGACACACCTTCAACTGGCGCGTGATGCGCACCTTCGTCAATGGACGTCTGGTCTACAACAAAGGAGTGATCACCAACGAAAACCTTCGCGGTCGCATGATCACCTACATGCCCCGATAGTTATATTGTGACCACCCGTAGTAGTATTGCATCATGATGACTTTTCTCTATCGTCTCTATCAGCTTCTCATCTTTTTTCCCCTTTTCATCGTCGTCACCATCCTCGTGGCTCTCACCACTGCCTTAGGTTGTATGGTGGGGCTCTCGCGCTGGTTTGCCTTCGGTCCTAGTCGCTTTTGGGGATGGTTCACCATCCGCGCACTCTTCCTTCCGGTCAAAGTCGAAGGACGAGAGCATCTTCAGCGCGGACAGAGCTACATCTTCGCAGCCAACCACCAAGGTGCATTCGACATCTTCCTCCTTTCGGGCTTCCTCGGACGAGAATTTAAGTGGATGATGAAAGCTAGTCTGCGCAAACTCCCCTTCGTGGGCTATGCTTCCCAAAAGGCGGGTTTCATTTTTGTGGACAAATCTAGTCGCAAGGCGGTGGCAAAGACCATGGACGATGCGCGCCAACGCCTAGTTGGTGGCACCTCCTTAGCTGTTTTCCCCGAAGGTGCGCGCACTTTCACCGGACACATGGGCATTTTCCGCAGAGGAGCCTTCCAGTTGGCAGACGAACTCCAACTGCCGGTTGTGCCCATCACCATCGATGGAAGTTTCGATGTGATGCCACGAATGCGCGACTTTCATTTTGCCCACTGGCACCGCTTGCGTTTGGTCATTCATCCGCCCATTTTCCCCACGAGTCAAGGAACGGACAATATCAAACACACGCTCGAGGAGAGTTATCGCGTCATCATGGCAGGACTCCCCGAACACCACCAAGGCTATGTGCAAAACGACGACCAATAGTCACTGATGTAGCTCCCCTGCAAGGCACGCGCCTTTCACTACCCCTTACCACTATGAAATCTACTCCCCTACTCCGCCTGCTTGTACCCCTCTGTGTCGGCATCGGAGTGGGGGATTTTGCGTTTCCGTGGATATTCCCCCACGAGACCCTCTTGTTGCTTCTCTGTGGTGTCCTTCTGGTGGCAAGTTGTTTCGCCTTATTGCGCCATCAAGCCGGAGTGTGGCTCACCCTCATGCCTGCTGCCCTTTTGTTTAGTCTCGGCGTTTTTCTCCTCGTCCACCAACAGCGCGAGCGGATGTTGCCCTATTCCGAACAAGCCCTCACCTTTCGTGGCATCGTCACCGAAGTTCCCCACCGCACACCCCATGGTTGGCGCGTCCGTTTGCGGATGCAATCGCCCACAGAAGGAGAGCGATGGCAAGTTTTCCTCACCGACAGCACCGCGCTCCCACACAAGGTCACTCCTCAGCCCTCAGCTAGCCAGCAACTCCACACGCCGAAAAACACCCTCCCTCAGTCTCAATCCAACCACGCACGCAAGATGCCACCCCAACCACAGAGTGGCACCCCTCTTCGTCAGTTACCAACTACTGCGCCACAAATCGGGCAAATCATGCTAGCCCATGGGCGAATCACCGCCTTATGCTCGCAAGAGGGGCGAGTAAAAGATAGCTATTCTGCTCATCTGCTGCGTCAAAACATCGTAGCCACCACCCATTGTTTCCCGGACGAATGGAAAATCATGGGAAATTCTGCTCACACGTCTTCCTCTTCCCCTCAGTCTCTCACCCTGCGCGAACGTCTCCTACTACAGCGCGAACGATGGACAGCCCTCTATCAACGCCAACTTCCACCACACACCGCGGCTGTGCTCTCTGCGATGACCTTGGCGCACCGCGAACAGTTGGATCGCGACACACAAATGCGCTATAGCCAAGGAGGAGCAAGCCACATCCTTGCCCTTTCAGGACTGCATCTCTCCATCCTCTTCGGAGCATTCACCCTCATCTTTGGCACGATGGCGCGACGTTGGGGCAGGCGCGTCCACACCCTTGTCTTAGCCCTAGGACTTTTGCTCATGTGGAGCTTCGCAGCCTTGGTGGGGTTCCCCATTTCGCTGGTGCGCGCCACCCTCATGCTCACCTTGGCACAAGTGTTTGCGTGGGGCAACCATCGACCAGGCGCACTGCATGGTTTAGTGCTGGCTATGATTCTCCTCTTGCTCTACGCTCCCGACTGGTTGTTTGATGTGGGTTTCCAACTCTCCTGTGCAGCAGTGGCAGGCATCTTGCTTTTTGCTCCCATTTTTACAGTTCCTCAGTGGTTGCAACCGCTCAACAAGCGCGCTGCCGAACTCATCAATCGCCGTCCCACGTCGCGAAGTGTCCGTTGTTTCATGGCTATCGGACGATATTTCTATCTACTTTTCACCGTTTCGCTCTCTGCCCAATTAGCCACAGCACCACTTGTGGCTTATCATTTCCATCAACTTCCATGGGCAGGCATCTTCTCTAGCCTTTTTGTCATCCCAGCTGCCTATATCGTTCTTTGCGGTGGCATCCTTTTTCTCCTCATTGCCCCACTGCGCAGCTTGCTAGCTCCAGTGCTCTCCAGCCTCATCACCATGATGGAACAGGGGCTAGCCTTTTTCTCGCAAAATAGTTTTGCGCCCATCCCACTTTGTCCGAGTGCCCTCACCACAGCCCTGAGCATAGGTGCCCTGCTTACCCTCTTGTGGTTTTTCTCTACTCAGAAATCGTCTGCGCGCTCCTTCGCACGCACCACCTTCCTTGCCACCTGCTGTCTGCTCTTACCCTTGTTGTCCTATCAAGTCGACCGCTTTCGTGCGCGTCCACAAGCAACTATACAATTCTATCCCACCTTTGGTGTCACCACTCTGCAAATCACGAGTCCCGATGGCACAGCTTGGTTGCTAGCCTCTGACACGCTTCGGGCACAAGCCGCGCTCCAACAAACGGCTCACGATGATTGGCAACCGCAAGGGCTGAGAGTGCAGTGGATTCCACTTTCGATATTGAACGAAACACATTCTTCTGTCAACACCCCTTCCCTTGCTGCTCCCTCTACCTCCCCAATTACCCAGAGCGCAGACGGCAATTCCTCACCACTATTTGCACCGCACTGCATCATCTACGGCAAACAGCGCATCGCCATTGTCGACGATCCCTTGTCTCGGGCTTTCCCTCAACATCCACTTCCAGTGGATTTCCTCGTCGTAGGACGCAATGTCCATCGCCCCCTCGCACATCTCTTGTGCTATTTTCGTCCTCGACAACTCGTGCTTTCTGCTGCAATGACCGATTTCTACCGCCGACAATACACCACCGACGCCCATCGCTTGCAGCTTCCTTGCTATGATTTGCAAGAACAACCCACTTTCACCATAAAATTATAGCTCATCACCTTGGCTTCAGCGTCACGCTATCTCCTGCACCATCCGTCCTTTCGCACGTCAAGTTCCTTGTATATCGTAAACAGAGTGCGTTTGTCCGTCAAAAAACGTAATATCTCGCCATCTTTCTCCGCAGACATTTGGCATTTCTGCGAGGGTTAATTAAATTTGCGGCACATTTTTGTGTCGCGATGCACGATTCAGGTCTTACACGGACACATTGAAACACACATTCCCCATGAGAAAAACATTACTCCCCCTCATCTGCTTTGCTTTCTCCAGCATGATGCTTGCACAAACCACCACAACTTGGAAAATTAGCGTGCAAAATCAGGGAACTGCCGGAGGTTACATCCTCGACAAAGAGATGAAAAGCACCGAACGCATAGGCTATTCCTCCCATTATCCCATGGAAGGCTACCTGCCTGCGTGGTACATCCGATTTCCCAAAGGCACTTTCACGGTGAAGTCCACCAATCGCGGCACCATCGACGTGGCACAGATGGACAAATCTCAAGACATCGTCACGGCACAGCCAGCTAAAGAGTTTACCTTCCGAGCTCCTGCAGCCGGTTGGTATCGTTTTGTGTTGCGCGGCGTACCAGCATACACCGAACTCCACGATTTCACCATCTCCTCCACCGATGCCAAGGGAGCAGATGCGGTCTATCTGGCAGCATGGCGCAGTGTACCGTCTCTTCACCTCAACGGATTTGGGAGCAGCAATAGCAAACTCCCTGCTGGCAACTCCTTCAACTGGATTTACAATGAGGTGCAAATCCCCGAAGATGCCGATTACCAAGGCACTTATGTCGAGGCTTTCGGTTTTGCTAGCGGCTATGTTGGTATCCAAAACAACGGAAAGATGGATGATGGCAAAACCAACCACACGGTGATTTTCTCCACATGGGACAATGGCGACACTGACAGTAACGCCTCCCTAGCAGGCTACAAGCGCAGCGGAGTCATCGCCATCGACAGTACGCTTAAACGCACGGTAGCTGAACGCTTTGGTGGCGAAGGCACAGGCGTCCATGTGCTCCTCAATGGTGACTACTGGAAACCTGGACACTGGGTGAGATTCTTGCTCAATGTCCAACCCGAACAGATCCAACTTAAGGACGGATCCAACTACGAAAACACGATTATCTCTGCTTGGTACAACGTGCGTGGCATCGACGACAAGTGGCACTACATCTCTTCGCAACGCATGGCAGGACAAGTGCGCTATTTTGGCGAAGGTTTCAATTCCTTCCTCGAAGAGTTCACGCGTGGCGCCACCAGCCAAGGACACATGCCCCACAAAGCCTACTATCGTCGTGTCTTCACGCGCTCTATGCTTGGCGGAGAATGGTTCAATCGCAACCAATTCTGGTTTGGACACACTGATGGTGGCACTGCCAAAGGCGCACGCAACGACAGATACCAAACTCAAATGGTCTACGATGGTGAACCAGCAGCCTACATGCAGTCAGGCGGTTACATTGAACCCAAGGGCGGAAGTGAAATCGCCCTGAAATATCTTCAGCCCGGCGACTTTCTTCCCTCCGACGAAACACTCGCACAACTCCATGCGCAATATGTGGCACCTGCCATTCACACCCAAGATGTGCAGCGCATGAAGACCTTCATGTCGGACGCCTTCACCGAAATTCCACAAAAAGAATGGAGCGTCACAGGATTTAGCACGCAAGAAACCTCTGGGGAGGGCGAAAACGGCAGAGCTGCCTTTGTGCTCGACGGCAAACCTGCCACCTTCTGGCACACAGAATGGATGAGCAACACGCACAGTAACTTCCCACACTACATCGATTTCAAGCACAAAGGGGAAGTGCAGCTTAGTCGCATCGTATTGGTCAACGATGCCAAACACTCTGGCTCCAATTATCGCGCACGAACCGTGAATGTTCAACTGAAAGATGCTAGGGGAGGTTGGAAAACTCAAGGTGTATATGGCTTGGCTAATGCCGACCAACAAGAGATTGTATTCCCCCAAGCCCTCACCTTAACAGATGGACAAGGACTCCGCTTGCGATTCACCGAAAGCTATGCAGGAAATCGCGGATTTATGGCAGTGGCTGAAATGCGTTTTGAGGGTAAAAATCCCGAACGTCTGCGCGAAATCCTCGCCGAACAAGTGGCAAAAGCCGACCAGTGGAACCACTACTCCAAAGCTGATGTGGAAAAATATCTCGGGGAGGTGAACGAACATCTCGCCACTGCCACAGAACAAGAAATGTCGGCTGCCCTCCTCACGCTGGCTCAGAAGGGAAAAGTCATTAAATATGTGCCCATCACGCAGCAAAGTGCGCTCAACGCTGAGCGTTGCTATGTGCTGTCTAACGCTGACGTTACGGGCATCTTGGTTAATCCTAAAGGTGCAACGGCTCCTTCGCTCCGCAATGTCGATACGACGCGCACCAAAGATGCGCTGGAACTCTACACCCAAACCGTTAGCGTCACGGACTCTACTGCCAACTGGCTCATCGTTGGCGACGACCGCCCAGGAAATCAAACACAATATGTGATTTACAACCTACAAACGGGGCTCTTCCTCCAACCAGCTAATGGCACTGTAGCTACAACCATGAGCGAAACGCCCGTCAAAGTGCGTATCGCTCTCAGCGGCACTGGTTTCACACTGAGCAGCACCACTGGCAAACGCTCGCACCTCGTAGCAAACCCCAGCGCACCTCAAGGACAAGAGCTCACAGGCACAGGAAACAAGGGCGCCACATGGCATATCTACGAGAATTTGGCACTCCAGCCCCAAGTAACACTCGTGAAAGCCCTTCGCGACTATCTCAAAACGGGAAAATTCGTGGCACCCACGGGCATCGAAAGTCTCCACTCTGCTGCAGGTGTCGATGCACACTCCAACGCCTCATCGGACATGATGTTTGACCTTTCAGGACGCCGCATCACTGCTCCCGCAGCTGGGCAAGTGGTGATTTCAAAACAAGGGAAATCCTTGCAAACGCATTGATATTTTCTCTGAATACGCCCCATGTCAAGGGCTTTTCTCTCTAAACTCCCCACGCTTCTGGGAGGAAAAGGAGGCAAATTTGCCCACGTCACGAGAAAAGCGTAATTTTGTAGCACACTTTGTGCGATCGCAATCGCGCCATTGTCATCAATCTCACAAGGATTGAGGACAAT
>JABZGM010000046.1 GCA_015259235.1 Alloprevotella sp.
TCGTACGAATCTTTGCGCCCGCCGAAATGGCAAACGCCATATAATTGGCATATGCGGGCTCAGGTACGATTATTTCATCACCAGGATTGAGGCAGGAGAGGAAAGCAAAGAGCACCGCCTCTGACCCTCCCGTAGTGATGATAATATCATCCACAGAAAGTTCGATATCGTAATGAGCATAGTACTTTACCAACTTCTCTCGATAGGAAAGAAATCCTTGAGAAGGGGAATACTCTAGGACACGACGGTCGATGTGACGTAACACATCCAGTCCCACCTCAGGAGTTTTGAGGTCAGGCTGTCCGATGTTGAGATGGTAAATCTTGGTGCCACGTGCTGCTGCTTCCGTGGCTAATGGTGCCAATTTACGGATGGGCGACTGCGGCATCTCTATGGCGCGTTCTGATATGTGTGGCATGTCTTATTCAAAGTTTGAGGTTTCACGACATTGTATAGCAATGCTATGCTACACTCCAGCTATTACTCTGTTTTTGGTCCTTTATCTTTAAACACCGAAAGGAAAGCCTTTGGCGTAGGTGTTTCAAAATGAAGACGCTCATTGGTGATGGGGTGATAAAAATCCAAGCGATAGGCGTGGAGACACAAGCGGCCTACAGGATCATCTCCATTTCCGTATTTAATATCTCCACACACAGGGTGTCCTAAGTCTTGAAGATGTACACGAATTTGGTTCTTTCGACCAGTCTCTAGCTTGAGTTCTACCAAAGAATAGCCATTTCCGGTGCGCAATGTGCGAAAATGCGTAAGTGCATACTTACCGCCATTATCGGTTGGTGAAGAATACGTGATATACGCTTTGTTGTCTTTGAGCCAACTTTCCACAACACCTTTCTTTTGGGTCATTTCTCCAGAAGCAAGTGCGTAATAACGGCGATCCGTTACGATTTGTCGCCAATTATGTTCGAGAATTTGTTCTGCTTCTATCGTTTTGGCATAGACCAAAAGTCCAGAAGTGTCGCGATCTAGTCGATGCACCACGTGAGCCGTGCACTTTTGTCGCGATTTTCGGAAATAATCATCGAGAATCGTCTTGACGCAAAATTGTCCCTGCGTGGAAGCCATCGACAAAATGCCAATATTTTTCTCGATAACAATGATTTGCGCATCTTCATAGACGATTTTCAAAAACTTGCTTTGGAACTGCGTGCGTGGTTTCTGCTTAGAGATTTCTACCATCATCCCAGGTTGGAGCATAAAATCATGCTGCGACACGTTTTTCTTATCCACTCTTACTCCACCTCCAGCAAGGATGGCTTTGGCTTTTGAGCGGCTAATGCCGTCGAGACATTGCATGATATAAGGCAGAAGCTCCGAGGCTTCACGCACTTTGAAGAAGGTATATTGGGGCTTTCGTGGATTGAACATGTTCGTATTGAGCTAATTTAGAAAGCAAAGATACAATTTGATGTTGGAAACGACAAATAAAATGAGTACCATTCCCCGATGAGTGTTAAAAATACACGTTTACACTCATTATTCCTGTCGTTTGTCTACCTCTTCTTCCAAGTTTTCTATATCTTTGCCTTATACATCCACATAAAACATCGATAAATATGAACAAGATAGCCCTTACTTGCATTGCTCTTTGCGCTAGTTTAGCTGCAATGGCTCAAGACGATGTCTACTTCGTGCCTACCAAGAAGGCCATTCAAAAGGAACGTGAGGAGAATTTGGGCTACATCCAGAGTCGAACCTACGAGATTCCCGCTGAAGCATTCGAGCACGACGACTGGGCGGCAGGACGTAGCAACGGAAATCGTGGCATCGACGAATACAATCGTCGCACCTCTCGCTATGGTCGCGGCAAGGATTCCCTTCGTAACTCACGTTCACGCTACGAAGATTACGCCCCATACACAGCTACGAGTCGCATTGTGCGCTTTCGTTCTCCAGGCATCACCATCGTTACATCACCTTATTATTACGACTACTACGACTTCGTGAGCTACGACCCATGGATTGACGACTGGGCATGGGGCGGATGGCGCACGAGCTTCGACCCCTTCTATTATAATCGTTGGGGCGGATGGTACTCCCCTTGGAGTTTCTCCTACAACTATTGGGGAAGTCCTTGGCGCTATGGCTGGTACGACAGCTATTGGCACTATGGTTGGGGCTCTCCCTACTACTATGGTGGCTGGTACTCTCCCTTCTACTACGATTCTCCTCGCTGGTACAGCTATTCACGTCCTGCGCATAGCATCAGTTATGGCACAACCACAGGTCGCGACTCACGGGGTGGCGTCTTCAACAGTTCCACCAATGATTGGGGACGTGGTGTAGTTTATGGCAACACTCGCTCCAATGCATACTACAATCGCGATAACGCGCAGCATAACTACGGAGCAGGAGCCTCCTACCGCGGTATCCGAGTCAATACAGACCGCATGAGTCGTGAAGAAAACGCGCGCTACAATAACTCTACTCGCAGTTACGACTATGGTCGCTCAGGTGGTTCTGGTAATACCAACACCTATCAAGGCACCTACCAACGCAGTGGTAGCGTGTTTGGTAGTGGAAGCTACAACGGCAACAGTTACTCTGGTGGCACACGCTCAGGAGGTAGCTATTCTTCTGGTGGAGGTTATTCTGGTAGTGGTAGCTATTCTGGTGGAAACAGCGGAGGTAGCACCCGACAAGGTGGCACCATTGTTGGCGGACGTCGCTAATATCCTCCCTTCCTTTAGGTGTTTCTTCAGTAGTTTTTTACTTTTGAGCGCCAATCGTCCCTACTCTTTTGACAATTCTCACCTTGGTTTCGGTAACGGCACCAAGGTGCACAATAAGCAGATCCATGAAGAAGCTCTATATATCAGCAGTTCTTGCTAGTGCCTTTGTAGCATTGCCAACCGCTGCTCAAGATATCTACAAAATTGAACAACTTACGAGCACCGATCTCAATGGCGATGCTCGCTACATCGGCATGGGTGGTGCCATGAGTGCTCTCGGTGCCAACCTTTCTGCCATAAGCACCAACCCTGCTTCCTCGGCACTTTATCGCAAATCCGACTTTTCTGCCACAGCTAGTTTGCTCAGTCAAAACAATCGGGCAAACAACCTCAGCAACTCTTCGGTGCGTAACACCAAAGCGAGCCTAGACCAGATGGGATTTGTCTATTCCCTCTATCTCGATGATGGCAATCTCCGTTTTGTGAACATGGGCTTCAACTATAAAAAGTCCAAGAACTTCTCCACCAACGGACTACTCAACATCGTACCTATGCCAGGTGGAAACAATCTCTCACAATCGCTGTTGATGCGACAATTGGCACAGAATGGAAATGGATGGCTTGACCTCAACAACTCTGGGGCGCGCGCCAGCACTTCTCCCTATGCCAACTTGGGTTACGACGTCTTTATGATTGATCCTGTCTATGATAGCAACAAGCGCGTCACAGACTACAAACATGGACAGGCGGATGCTTACCATCAAAGCCGACAAACCGAAGGAGGCATCCAAGCCTACGACTTCAACTTGGCTTTCAACTTCAACGATCGCTTCTATTTTGGCGCAAACCTCGGAGTTTACAGCGTGAACTACGAATCGTGGGGGAACTACGAAGAGCAAAACCTAAGTGAAGATGGCAGTTATTTCACTAGTGCTTCTGGCGAACGCAAAACTTTCATCATGAAGCACTATGAACAAATGGCAGGTTCTGGTGTTGATGCAAAGTTTGGTGTCATCGTTCGCCCATTGGCTGAAAGTAACTTCCGACTTGGACTCAGTGTCACCACACCCACGCTCTATTCGCTGGAAACCAACAGCCGTCTTCACATGTCTTCTCCATACGGACACACAGAGACGACGTCCAATACCAAATACGAATACACAGAGAACCAAATATCTGTGAGCAACGACTATCGCATTGTAGCCCCTTGGAAAGTCAACTTCAGCCTCGGTACTACAATAGGACGTCGCGTAGCTTTGGGAGCAGAATATGAAATCGTGGACCACACCACAGCTCAAGCGCGTCTGATTGACGATTATAACGGAGAATTTGAAAGGAGTTCCGGACACCAAGACGAAGCACTCCAAAACGAAATCGACAATCACTTGAGAGACATCCACACCCTCCGCTTGGGCATGGAAGTGCTTGCAACTCCCAATTTCTCTGTTAGAGCAGGTTACAACTTTGTGTCAAGTCCCTTTGCCAAGAATGCCTACTTGAATATGCTCGTAAATGGACAATCACGTCGCTATTCCACAGCAACTGACTATATCAACTACGGCAACACGCATCGTGCCACCTTTGGTTTAGGCTATCGCTCTGGAAACTTCTATCTAGATGCAGCCTTCCTCTATCAAACTCAATCGGCTGACATGTATGCTTTCCACTACAATAGCAACAGCCGCGCTACAGAAAACGAACTCCCTGCACAGCAACTCAATTTGCGTCGCAGCACAGTTACATTGACTGCTGGTTTCCGCTTCTAAGCACCACACACTTTTATTCACAAATCCCTCGCAGGTCTCTTCAGACCCACGAGGGATTTGTGCTTTTGGTGGACTACTATAAGTTACAAGTACGTATCATCCACAGCAGCGAACTTAGGAAACTTAACGAAAATCTGACCTTCATTTTAACACTTCATTTTGTTCTCCAGTGTACGTGCTTCTATTTGAGCCAATCTCACTACGCTTACGGCAGAGTAAATGGAGTTAAAAATCATACTTTCTAGGGCAAAAATCACGAATTTCCTATGATTCATTCTTCCATTCCATACTATTCTCTTCATTTGTTCCCATAAACCTTCAAAAATCTCCGACGTTTTTCAAATTATCTCCGACAAAAAATAGAAAACGTCGGAGTTTTTTCAAGTTATCTCCTACGTTTTTTCCAATATCATTGAAAAATTCTCCCCACTCTCCCATTTTTACCTATTATCAACGCATGTTCATTTCTAGAAGGTAAGAAAACTCATCTCAATTATCCGTTAGATTTTAACATTGTCATCATCGATTTATAGACAAAAAAAGCCAACAACATCGATAGATTTCGATGTTACTGGCTCGTAACTTGTGGAGCATTCAGATTGGAATCCCCCACAGTAGGAATATACCGTCTTTGTCTACAACTTATCTGCGTAAGCAGCGATGGCACGCTCGGCTGTTTTGATAGCCTCATCCAAGGGGAAAGGCAGTTCTCCACCTGCAGCGTTGAAGTGTCCGCCACCATTGAAGAACTCTGCCGCAAGCGCATTCGCGGGAAAGTCATCAACACTGCGCACAGAGATGCGAATAACGTCCTTTTCGGTGTCTTCTCTCAAGCTGATGCTCAGACGCATTCCCTTAACTTTTAGAGGTTCATTGACCAATCCTTCAGCATCCCCACGAATGTAGTGAAAACGCTTCATCTCATCGCGCGTTATCGTGAAGATGCTTGCACGACTATCCTCATAGAACTTGAGTTTTTCAGTGAGAATATAAGAAAAGAATCGGAGACGATTTTCCGACCAAGTGTTGTTGACATTGCGGTTAATTTTATCCTTGTCAATACCTTTAGTGAGAAGATGTGCTATAATAATAAAAATCTCAGGATCATTCGACGCATAAGAGAAGCCTCCAGTGTCGGTCATCATGCCACAATAGATGCAAGCTGCCGTGCTACGCGTCATTTTCTCAAAGCCCCCCAACTGATAGATGAGTTTGAACACCAATTCGCACGTGCTGCACGCCTTAGGTTCTGAGACAATGAACTCTGCACATGAAGTGTCAGGGTGCTCATGATGGTCAATCATGATGCGCTTGGCTTTACTCCTCTCCACCACAGGCGCGAAATCTTGCAGACGATGGAGCGCATTGAAATCGAGTAAGCAAATGAGATCTGCGTTTTGCACAGCTTGAGTGGCTGCAGCGCGCATGTCATCTTTGGAATAGTAGAGCACATTTCTAGCCCCAGGCAACCAACGAAGGAAATCAGGACAAGGTGTAGGGAGCACCACGGTGACACGCTTGCCCAACTGCATGAGATAGTCTGCCCAAGCGAGCGTAGATCCCATGGCATCACCATCAGGACCACGATGGGCAGTAATGACCACATTGCGCGCATCTTTGAGAATGCTCATCAATTTGAACAATTCGGCAGGCGAAAGAAGAGGAGAAATTTCCATAAAAGGAGGAGATATGTAGATATTGTCCGAAGGCGGACAAAAGAAGTAGGAGCAAAACACCATGATGGTGCTCCACTCCTTCCTATTGATTAAGAGAGGAGGAATGAGCAAAGGGTTTGTTGTGAGTTGGTATCCGCATTCCTCACAGCAAGCTGTCTTTTCTTCCTATTAAAGCCGAGCACTAGAGCGCCTTGAGGGCAGCAACTTCAGCCACGGGATCGGGAGCACCAAACACAGCACTACCGGCTACGAGCACATCGGCTCCAGCGTCAACGAGAAGTTTTCCCGTTTCGCGATTCACCCCACCATCGATTTCAATTAAAGCCTTTGAGCCAGTACGGTCTAGGAGTTCGCGAAGTTTGCGAGTTTTCTCCACCATTGAGGGGATAAACTTCTGACCGCCAAAACCAGGATTCACACTCATGAGCATCACCAAATCAAGGTCTGGAGCAATTTCCTCCAACACGCTCACGGGAGTGTGGGGATTGAGCGTCACACCAGCCATCATACCTTCAGCCTTAATAGCCTGAATGACACGGTGCAAGTGAGTGCACGCTTCATAATGTACATTCATCACGCGAGCGCCCAGTGCTTTCACCTCTTTGATGAACTTTTCGGGCTGCACAATCATCAGATGCACGTCAAGAGGTTTTGTAGCATGCTTTGCCATAGCTTGCATCACGGGGAAACCAAAGCTGATGTTAGGTACAAAAACGCCGTCCATCACATCAAGATGGTACCAGTCACATTCACTGGCGTTGAGCATTTCAATATCGCGCTGCAGGTTACCAAAATCGGCACTCAGCAACGAGGGGGAAACCATAGTCATAG
This sequence comes from Alloprevotella sp., assembly GCA_015259235.1. Classification (GTDB taxonomy): domain Bacteria; phylum Bacteroidota; class Bacteroidia; order Bacteroidales; family Bacteroidaceae; genus Alloprevotella. Next base: position 6,964 of record JABZGM010000046.1, read on the forward strand.
TGGAGTAATGTATTTAGGAGTCTTTTCTATTATTTTCTTCAGCACGTAATTGTTCGATATACATCAGTTCATCGATTGCCTGCTTTTCGCTATCGGGAAAGTCTAAGAGTGCTTGGAAAATCGCCTCAGCATCATCGAGTTTGTGCTGATCAATCAGCACATATCCCTTTCGGCGCTGCAAGAATCTAAAGAAGGCTTGCAACCCGTCTTCTTCTTTTTCATCGGCTTCAAGGCGAGCAACTTCTTGTTCGATGTTCTTAATGAGACGTTCGATGGTAGCCAAAGCTCTGAAGTCCTTGGTATTGACCAAAAGATTCACATATTCCGAAGCATAGCGCACCGAGTTTTGAGGATAAACGATGTCGAGATAGAAATATGCGCGCTCGTAAAGTTTGAGTTCTGCATAACAGAAACCGATAAAATAACAAACTTCATAGAAATGCTCACGAGCCGCCTTGTTCAATCCCTCGAAATTGACATTGAGCACACGGTAAGCATTTTCCAAATGTTGGAGTGCCTCGTAGAAACGCTTTGCATTGAAGTAACGACGTCCCCAATAGAGATTGAACCCTACATTGGGTACAACGCTCATGCCCATGAAACGCTGCTCTTCGGTGAGTTTATCTCCGCGACGCAGCGCATCTTGTGTCTCTTGCCATTGATAGCGAAACTCGACTTCACGTTGTTCATGCTCTACATGGTCACGCACCATAAGGAAGCGATGCGTAAGATTTTTGCGCATCTCCGCCATACTCGTTTCAGAACAAACAGGCGACAAGGGAGAAGTGGGCTCGATGAAAAGCACACTCACGTAGTCACTCCTCTCCACGCGGCTTTCCACATCAAGATGAATCACAAATGTTTTTCTCTCCAACTCACCTACTGTTGCTAAAACTTGTAGCGTCACGGGAGATAAGACAGCGTCTTCTTCGACATCTGCTCTATCCCCTAACGCATCCAACAAAATAAAATTGGAAATCTCTTCGTGGGAGGAGAGGGCAATCTCTCTAGGACGACTAGAAATCGAAGCCGCTATTTCTGTGGAAGTGGCATCGTCTGAGGCATCATATATGGTTTTGCTCCATTGGGTCTGCATCGTTTGCAAACCGTGGAACCTGATTGGGCTTTCGTCTTCATAGAAGGTATGAAAGAGCTGAGCAATCGTATGCTGTGCTGTCGAATTGTCGCGCCAAGTTAGCTTGGGATGTTGATGCCATAATTCGAGTTCGCTCGAAAGATAACGTTCACGCAAAGAGAGTGCACTATTCTCTTCAAGGTCGGAATTGCCACTTTCGCTAATTGAGTGGAAGGTTTGTCGAAAGAGACGTGACATCTCAAAGGTGTACTGCAACATACTTCCCAATTCATAGCTTTGTCGCTTATCGTTGTCTGCCAAACGGAAATTGAAAACTAGGTGTGTATTGATTGCTTCCTCCTTAGGATTAATCGTGTAATAGGCTTTGAAATCACCTTGTTTCAAGTTGAAGTCATTACAAGCAAAACGCAAATTGTCGATTTGCGTGAGAGGCACTTCCGAAAAATAAGGGAAATGAATGTGGACAAAGGTGTGATGCGCATTTGCCACTAGGCGAAACCTACCTTGCTGAAAAGAGAATACATAATCTGCTTCACCTGGCACTTGCTCATTCTCTTGAATCTCCCACTGCACTTGCAGACTTTTTAGCAACAGCTTCACCGTTTTATGCACTTTCACTGGCGCGAGTGCAGAAGGAGACAAAGCAGAACTTGCAGAAAAGAGGGATTTAATCCAATGCCAATTCATGTGACGAAGCTATTGATGTATGACGTTTTTAAGTATGAGAAGCACAGCATAGCCGTTTCAAACGAAGAAACTGCTTCCTTTTGCCGTCTTTAATGAGCAAAAATACAAATTTATCGCGACATGCTCCCGAGAAACAAGAAAAATCACGTATTTTTGCGCATGATTATCAGCAAGGGCATTTGCAATAATGAGAATATCTCACTTTTCAGCTTCGAGCATTGTCTTTTTCCCATGGATATTTTGTCCAATTCTGCTTAATCTCATTCCTTTCCTTCCCATTATCATCCCTCTCCTTTCAACTCAATGATTCCAATAGAAGACTTTTTCCGCAACTCCGACACGAATGGTTATCAAATCTCGCCCGATGGTCTGCACATTTCGTTTATGGCTCCCTATGAGGATCGCATGAACATCTTTGTGCGCTCCGTTGATGATGCTGGTAATTTGGGTGAAATGAAACAACTGACCTACGAAACGGAACGCAGTGTGGGTGGTTATTTATGGGCAGACAATGAGCGTCTCTTGTTTGTCAAAGACTCTGGAGGAGATGAGAATTATCAGCTCTATGGTGTCTGCGTAGATGGTTCAGATGAACGCGCCTACACCAACTTCCCAGGTGTGCGCACTTCTATTATTGACGAACTTGAAGACATTCGCGACGAAGTGATCATAGGTCTCAACCAACGCAATCCGGAAGTCTTTGACCCTTATCGTTTGAATCTTGCTACAGGTGAACTCACTCTTTTGGCAGAAAACCCTGGGAACTATATGGGATGGACGACAGACCATGAAGGTAAGCTCAGAATGGCAACGGCAGTTGTAGACGGTGTAAACACACAGTTGCTGTATCGCGATCATGAAGAGGAGGAATTCCGCCCTATTCTCACCACGAACTTTAAGGAGGAGGTAAGCCTTTGCCTCTTTACGCCCGATAATCGCCACGTTTGGGCGATTAGCAATCTCCATCGCGACAAGGCAGCGCTTGTGCTCATTGACCCTCGTACGGGCGAGGAATTGGAAGTGCTATACGAAAATGCCCGCTACGATGTAACGACATTGAGCTACTCACGCAAACGAAAAAAATTGCTCGGTGCCTTCTGTTCGGGACATCGTGAGCCCATTCGTCATTACTTTGACGAAGAAGCAGCACAAGAACGCGAGCGCATACAAGCTCATTTCCCTCACCAACGTGTGGGAGCTATGGGTAGTGACAAGTCTGAACGCAAAAAGTTGCTTTATGTTGGCGGAGATCGCACTCGCGGTTCTTACTATTTCTACAATCTCGACACAGACACTGTGACCCATTTGGCAGATGCTGCTCCTTGGCTCTCTGCAGACGATATGGTGGAAATGCATGCAGTGACCTACACCACCAGCGATGGCCTCACGATTGAAGGTTATTTGAGTTTACCGAAAGGCGCAAAGTTAGTGACATCCTCTCTCCACTCTGCTAGCACATCAACACCTTCTTCCTGTAACACCGATAAAATTGATGCGGCTCTACCAACTTCGATAGAGCAACTGTTTTTGGCAGACAACCACACTCCACTTCCACTAGTTGTGAATCCTCACGGTGGTCCGTGGGCTCGCGACAGTTGGGGATTTTCCTCAGAAGTACAATTCCTTTGTTCGCGTGGTTACGCTGTGTTCCAAATGAATTTCCGTGGTAGCACGGGATATGGCAGAGAGTTCCTCGAATCTAGCTACAAGCAATGGGGGCTCAAGATGCAAGACGATATCACAGAAGGTGTGCAACACTTGGTAAACCAAGGCATTGCAGATTCCAAGCGTATCGCCATCTATGGAGGTTCCTACGGAGGTTATGCTGCTTTGGCAGGTGCATGCTTCACTCCACAGCTCTACCGTTGCGCCATTGACTACGTCGGTGTGTCTAATCTCTTCACTTTCATGCAGACCATCCCTCCATATTGGCGACCTATGCTGGAAATGATGTACGAACAAGTGGGACATCCCGAAGAAGACGAAGCACAACTGGCGGCTACTTCTCCTGCACTCCACGCAGACAAGATTGTTTGCCCGCTATTTGTGGCGCAAGGTGCTAATGATCCACGCGTGAACAAGGCAGAAAGTGATCAAATGGTAGAAGCTCTGCGCCAACGTGGTGTAGAAGTGGAATATATGGTCAAGGACAATGAAGGTCACGGTTTTGCGAATCAAGAAAATCGCTTTGACTTCTATCGCGCCATGGAGCGTTTCTTGGAGAAACATCTCAAAAGCATTGGTTAAGACATTGGTATAATCCCAAAACAATCGGGGCTGTTCCATATACGGAACAGCCCCGATTGTTTATATCTATCCAGGGTGATACAACTTCTCTGAGAGATTAATTCGCGCGCATCTCTTCAATCAAGGTCTTCATCCCTTTAATCTTCTCGCCACTCACTTGTTGAAGCAAACGCTTCAAAGCATTTCGTTGTACTGCCACATAGGATACGTGAGGATTTACATCAATACGCCCTATTTGCGCAGAGGTCAAACCGCCTTTTTTGCACAAGAAACCTAGAATATCGGCTTTTGAAAGTTTGTCTTTCTTGCCACGTCCAATGTAAAGTACTGCCCACTGTGAAGGTTGTGCTTTAATTGATACTTCGGACACGGAGTATGATTCGTCAGCTTCGATGAAATCGGGAAGACTTTCCTCTGGTCCAACCAATAAATAGGCAGTCCCTTCTGCATCCCAACGAGCGGTACGCCCTGATCGGTGTGCAAAAGTAGCAGCATCCATAGGCAGATGATAATGGACAATGGCACGTACTTCGGGAATATCCAATCCACGAGCTGCCAAATCAGTGCTGACCATCACTGAAGCTGCGCCCGAACGAAAACGATAGAGTGAGCGTTCTCGTACTTCTTGGTCTTGTCCACCGTGGTAAAGGCTGGTGGGAAATCCTTTTTCTCGAAGATATTGCCCTACTCTATCCACACTCTCACGATGCGCCACAAAGACGATGGTGCTTGCCCCTCCAATGTGGGTGAGCAACTGTGCAAGTGTTTCAAGTTTATCTTTCTGAGGAGAAGGAATTTGACAAACTTTCAAGCGACTTGCCAAGTCATCTGCAGTATCCAGATAGTTAATTGCAACAAATTTTCGCTGAGCTACAAATGCTGGCACAGGAAGAACTTTCTTAGACTTCCCCTCTGCATTAGTTTCCGGCACACGTTCTCCCCATACATCACGCTTTTCTTCTTCAAAAGCAGTAGCAGAAACCACAACGACTTGCGATACGAAATGCATGGACTCCCCGATACGATACATTTCCTCGCGAAATCCCAACTCAAGACATTTATCATATTCGTCGAGAACGAGGATTCTAGCGCCTAATACGTTGAGATTATCTTTACCGATGTGGTCTAGCAATCGTCCAGGTGTTGCAAAGACCACCTGTGGGTGTACCTCTTTGATACGTCGATGCTCTTCCATCGTAGGACGTCCACCGTAGAGAGCTAATCCTCGAATCGAAGTGCCTACTTGAGCCTTGAACACTTGCTCCACTTGGGCTGCAAGTTCTCGACTAGGCACCACGACAACAGCCTGCACCGTGTCAAGGGTAGCATCAACACGTGCGATAAGCGGCAAAAGATAAGCCAAGGTTTTGCCACTGCCCGTGGGAGAGAGGAGCAATACATTCTGATTTTGCTGAATGGCGTTTCCAGCTGCAAGCTGCATGGGATTGAGCTTCATAATTGAGTGTAATGTAGGGATAATCTATAAAGAGGGAGAAAACAGACAACAAAAGCGCAGGCGCGATGATGCGATAAGGATAAAAAGAAGGCTGTACCGGTGAAGATGATGAAACTCCGAGTAAATAAGGATTTGAGTGTCCCACGCCCTCTGTAATCCGACCCCCACGCTGCATTGAAAGCGCAGTATCGGCACGCCATTAGACGAACGACTTGTCTCGGTGATTCAGATAAAATTGATGAGTATCCCAATCTGACCAGTACAGCCTATGCTATTGTTATGTAAAGGACAGCCTGCGCTGTCTCAATCTCTTGTTGTTTGTATGAGCAAAGTTATATGTTTATTTTGAAACTGCCAAATATAATTCATATTTTTCTATATGTAATGAGCAGTTGCTGTTCTTAGGCAAAAGCATAGTGTCTCTCTCCCAACTCAAGGTGTCGATAAGGTTTTACAGCGCAATCAGTAGGATTCTACAAAATTCTCGATTAAAGTCGCAAAAAAGTGGGCAAAATATTTGCCAGTTTCAGAAAAAGCTGTACCTTTGCACTCGAAAACGAAAACAGGGTACCATGGCCGAGTGGCTAGGCACAGGTCTGCAAAACCTGCTACAGCAGTTCGAATCTGCTTGGTACCTCAATCCAAGGAGCACCTCGCAAAGAGTTGCTCCTTTTTTCTTTGGTTGTTTCCATCGTAGCACAACACTCCACTTCTCTCAACCGAGAATCCCAAGAGTTGCTGCTCCTTTTTCTCTCATCAATCACGCACACCATGGAAGAAAAGTCCATCACCGCACCACAAGATTTATCCTTTGATCCCGTGCAAGAGGATATACTCCTCGAGGAT
>JABZGM010000047.1 GCA_015259235.1 Alloprevotella sp.
TTGTAGCAATACTCTTCTGTCTTACCTTTGCGGCAACGATAGAGCGGAGGCATAGCGATATAGAGGTGATTTTCGCGAATCACTTGTGGGAAGTAGCGATAGAAGAGCGTCATAATCAGCGTTGCAATGTGCTGACCATCGACGTCAGCATCCGCCATGATCACGATCTTGTGGTAGCGGAGCTTTTCAATGTTCGCTTCCTTAGAATCCACTTCGCCAGTTTCACCTTCCTTCTGAACGCCAAAACGGATGCCCAGTGCTTGGATGATGTTATTGACTTCGTCACTCTCGAAAGCCTTGTGCCACATCGCCTTCTCCACATTGAGAATTTTACCACGGAGAGGGAGAATCGCTTGTGTTGCACGGCTACGTCCTTGCTTGGCAGATCCACCTGCAGAGTCACCCTCGACGAGGAACAATTCGCATTCTTCAGGCACCTTGCTAGAGCAGTCGGCGAGTTTACCGGGAAGTCCACCACCGCTCATGGGGTTCTTGCGTTGCACGGTCTCACGAGCTTTGCGAGCAGCCACACGCGCCGTAGCAGCAAGAATCACTTTGTCCACAATCAGCTTCGCTTCCTTCGGATGTTCCTCCAAATAGTAGGTGAGTGCTTCACCCACAGCTTGGTTCACAGCACCCATCACCTCACTGTTACCGAGTTTCGTTTTTGTTTGTCCTTCAAACTGAGGTTCTGCCACCTTCACGCTGATTACGGCAGTGAGACCTTCACGGAAGTCTTCACCCGTGATTTCAATCTTCGCCTTCTCAATCTGCTTTTGAGCTGTCTCTTCTGCATACTTTTTCAACACACGCGTCACCGCAGAGCGGAAACCAGCAAGGTGAGTACCCCCTTCGATGGTGTTGATATTGTTGACGTAAGAGTGGAGATTTTCCGAATAACTAGTGTTGTAGACAATCGCCACCTCCACAGGGATGCCTTCTTTCTCCGTGTTGATGTAGATCACATCAGGGATAAGAGGAGTACGCATCGCATCTTGGTAGCGCACAAACTCGCGCAGACCTTGTTCTGAGTAGAAAGTCTCGCTGAGTGGCTTACCATTTTCATCAATTTCTCTCTCATCAGTGAGGACGATGGTGAGTCCAGCGTTGAGGAAAGCCAATTCGCGCATACGATTGGCAAGAATGTCGTAGCGATAGGTCGTAGTGGTGAAGATTTCTGGATCTGGCCAGAATTGTTGTCTCGTACCACGGCGATCCGTTTCGCCCACCACCTTCACTTCATAAAGGGGTTTACCAGTGTTGTACTCTTGTTGGTAGATCTTTCCATCGCGAAACACCTGCGACTTCATGTGTGTCGAAAGTGCATTCACGCAGGAAACACCCACACCGTGCAGACCGCCGGAAACTTTGTAGGAGCCTTTATCAAACTTACCACCAGCGTGGAGCACTGTCATCACGACTTGCAGCGCGCTCACCCCCTCTTTTTCGTGGATATCCACGGGGATACCGCGACCATTGTCTTGCACAACGATAGAGTTGTCTTTACAGATGGTCACCTCGATGTGGGTGCAGTAGCCTGCCAAAGCCTCGTCGATAGAGTTGTCCACTGTTTCGTAGACCAAGTGGTGCAGACCTTTTTCGCTGATGTCGCCAATGTACATGGCTGGGCGCTTGCGAACGGCTTCAAGCCCCTCAAGCACCTGGATATTTGATGCGGAATATCCCGCTGGTTTTTGTTCTTTTTCTTCCATATAAATGGGTGGTTTATAACGAAGCAAAGTTACAAAATAATTATGAGATAACCAACATCTAATCTCGTGTTTCTCATGCCCCTATATTGGAACTATGCGTAATTTCAGCGTGCTCTCTGAAGCATTAGGGTGCTTGTCAATCGTCTATACGATCTTTTTATTGCGATTCTCTATAAAAAATGCCGCTTTTCTTTGGATGTTTCCTAGGTGATTCTTATTTTTGTATCCAAACTCCGGCTGTTTTCGCCTTGTGTATCCACATCATAATCAGACGCTTGTGATGACTTTTGGCGAAATCCAGTTTTTCTCATACCATAAAACCTTATATGACTATGAATCGTTTTCATCCCTGCTATGCTTCGACGGCTTTATCCCCCTCTTTGGGGGCAGCTCTGCTCCTATTGGGCACTCTGGTGGCGAGTTGTGGCACCATCGACCTTCCCGATGAACCTCAACAGAAAGAGAAACCACACAAAGTGACCATCCACACGCGTGCTGTCACCCCCGAATCGGTGACTCTTCCCATTGAAGTGGTGGCTTTCTCCGAAGGAGGTCAATACGTGTCGCATCAACGACTCACCAAGGCGGAAGATAAGCTCACCCTCTCTCTGGCAGAAGGGCGTTATCGTCTTGTGGCTTTTTCGGGAGTGGGAGCATACACCCTTCCTGCCGAGGGAGTGACACCCAAAAGCCCCATTGCTCAGAAAAACATTGCATCTTCAGGGGAAGAAAATACCGATGCTGCGACACTGACCGATAAAGCACTCACGGGCAAAGCCTTGATGCGTGGAGAAGCCGAAATTGAAGTGGGTAAAAAGCGCAACACAGTCGACATCCTGCTTGGTCACACCATGAGTGCGGTGGAGTTTCGCTTGTCGCAAATCCCCGCTGATGTAGAGCAAGTGCGTGTGCGACTTTCTTCTGTTTATGGCGAAATCAACTGGGATGGTCGTTACGCCCAACCCACCACTGCCACGCTCTCTGCTCACCGCACCGACAACAATGTGTGGACCACTGATATTTGTTATCTTTTCCCCACATCGGGGGATAACACCGTTGCCACCATCTCGCTGGTGAATCACGACGAAGAGCGCAACTATGCCTACACCCTTCGCCAGCCTTTAACGGCAGGCACTCCCTATCGCTACTTTGGCGCTTTCAAAGCCCAAGCCAAGCACATTGCTTTGGAGGGAAATCTCACTACCACCGAGTGGCGCCCGTGGATAGAACAAAACTTCTCTTTTGGAGCTACGCTAGTCGATGGGCAACCTGATCATCCCAATACTCCAAATCCTGAACAACCTAACCCTAATCCCACTGATCCAAAGCCTTCGCCCGACAAGCCCTCGCCACACCCCCCTCACGAAGACACGCCCAATACGGAGGATTTGCAAGGATTTCCCAAAGTCGGCACCCTCTGGAAGGGCAAATTTCTCGTGGCTGCTGTGCGACTCATCACAGCCGATGAGGCAGATGTGATGTTGCTCAGCAAAGAACAGTTGGAAAGTGCCGAATCAGCCTATTCCACACAAGGAAACGCCGAGGATGCTCCTCGCTATGCAAGCAGTTATGTAGAAGATGGAGAAGCGGGATGGAGCGTTCCCACCAAGGAAGAAGCGCAGATTTTGGCAAATAACTTCCATGGCGATCGTCTCAATGCGGTCAATGATGTGCTGAGAAGTGTGCGCGCCACAGAAATCTATGATGTTATTGGCAAGTCCAAAATCCGATATCTTTGCGACGAAGGACGCACCTCCTTCATGTTTGTTGAGCACACCTCCTTCCGCAAGGGCACTCCCTCTGGACAATCTTTCGTCGTGCGCCTCGTCAAGCACGTTAGGGTCAGAAAACAATAAGTGCTGCTATGTTCGCTTGATTCAGGGCTTAGCCCAAGCATACACTGTCATAGTCAACCTGCCTTTCGCGGGATAAGCAGTGGAATCCGCAATTCCTTCTGCTTGTTGACTCTTCCTTTTACATAAAAATCAAGGTGAAACTCAATCATTTGAGTTTCACCTTGATGATTTTTGTCTGACGTCTGTCAGTCTTCTATTTCTTTCTGAGCAATGCTCTGGCTTGTTCTAGGATGGTGTCTACTCCGCGTTGGTAGTCCTTGCGCGTGATGCTCACAGGGATGTCTGGTTCGATGCCAAACTCCGTGTGTTGCATCTTCGTGTTGTAGATAGGGCTTGCCGAAAAACGGATGCTCCATCCCCCAGGAAGTTCTGAGGAGAAAGGAAGTCCCGAACCGCCACCCGTGTGGTCGCCCATAAAGGTCACGTTGGGCAAGGCTTTCATATACATCACAAAGGCATTGGCTGCACTGTAGGTGCGACGATTTGCCAACACCACGATAGGCTTCTGCCATCGAAGACCCTTCCCCGGTTTTAGGATGATGGGTTGAGGGGGAGAGAAATCGGAGTGTCCCGGTCCAGTTTTGTGAGAAATATAGCCCACGGTCACTTCTTCGTTGGTAAACACCGAAGCCAAAGTCTGTGCAGCGGTGAGTAAGCCCCCACTATTGCTGCGCACATCGACAATCAAACCATCGCAGGTGGCGAGGTAGCGCATGATTTCGTGGAGATTTCCAGCACCGATTTCGTTGTTAAATGAGGCGCAGCGCACATATCCCACATTGTCGTCAAAGACCTTGTATTGTAGTCCAGAGGCAAGTTGATACTCTTCTGCCTTTCCGAGTGCGCGGCGCAGCAGACTATCACTAAAATTCACCGGATACGCCTCATACCAGCGAGTGTAGCGTGCCGTGTTTTGGGGAGACCAGAGATTCACGTGCCCATCGCGCAATTCGTTGCACATCTTGCCCAGCACCTGAAACAGCGCTTGTGGCGACATCGAATCCGACACCTGCGCAGCATAGCGTTGGTGCACCTCGTTCCAGTCCAAACCATATTCTTTTTTCTTATAGTCAAAGAAACAATAGTGGCGGTCGAAGATGCGCCACAGTGCCTCAAAGTCATCTCGAGGAGAGGTGGAGAATCCTTCAGAGGTGATGCAAGAAGCGCTCATGAGCAGCGTGAAACTACAGCATAAATAGGCAACTATTCGCTGTATGCGTGCAGAAAGTAAAGTCATCGTTTCAAGAATTGCAGCGTTTTGGTGTAACCAATGAGGAAGGTGTGGTGCCAAGCATGGCGATCGAGATGGTGCGCAGTGCTTTGTCGAATGTCCGCTTTGTATCCCAAAGTCAGACTGCTTGTTCCGAAAGGTATGGAGATAGTCGAAATCAATCGCACCGAGGGAGCATTGAAAGGATGCGAAAATACGACATTCTCATTGGCATGACCTAAGGTAAAAATCTCGTAATACGACTGACCATAATTGGGCGTGAAGAAAGCACCCATCAGTGGGAGGTCGCATTGCGTGCGCCATGTCCAGTGTTTCTTCCACAAGGTGAATTGTCTCATCGCTACTGCCGAAGCCGACAAGTCGACTGCCATGCGCATTTGTCCTGGGTTGTTGCCATTGCGCGTGTTGTACGTACCGCCGAAATGCGCTCCCAGCAAACCGCCGAGGGAGAAATTCCAAGTGGGTTGCATCATCACGTGGTAGTGCTGACCATAGTTGAATTGCATCTCTCCATCCCAAGTGGTTGCATTCCCCACTGGATTATTGAGATGCGAAGCATTGAGGTCAAAATAGGTCATTTGGCTCCAGCGTCCTTGCCCACGTCGCATCGTTCGTTCGCCTATTCGGGTAAATCCTAAAGTGCTACCCTTATAGTCCAAAGGCGAAAGATAACTGTCATACACATGATTGTAGCCCACGCCCAAAAGATACGTCCGCTCCACCACACCCGAAAGGGGGGCGCGTTCGGGAGGGGTTGCAACTTGTTGTAAGGTTGCAGCTAGAGAAGCGGTGTTTGCCTCTGGTATGTTCGATAAATCCTTATTTTCGGCTGCGAGCCACAGCGGAAGGCAAGCCCAAAAGGTGAGGAGTAGAAGGCGCATGGGGTTGATATTTAGGGAGAAGAGATTCGTTTCCATAGGCATCCATTGCCACAACGGCATAGGTGTCGTGCAGCAGACTAGGTAGCGCAGGGGTATAGTCAAAACGAGTGCCGCGAAGATGGTGCGCCACCAGTTGTGCCCCTCGTTGGGTGATTCGATAGAGATTGTAGACCACTGGCGTATTGTCTGTCACGGGTTGCCAGGAGAAGCGCAATGTTTCTCCCACGATTTGAGAGGTCCACTTCGGACTCGCAGGAGCGATGCTGTCTAGCCACGTCATCGCAGGTGATAAGGCAGGTTGTCGATAAGCATCAGTCACAAAGTCCAGTAAACCTTTGACATTGTTGAGCAAAAAACGGCTGCGGAAGTAAGCCTGACCGCTCATGCCCAGTTGTCGGGTGAAGTTGATTTGTCGCATCACGCGCATCACGTCCCAGTCTTTCTCACGAGGATCTAAAAAATAGATGCCCAATCCCGGAATCACAGGGCGACCGCTCGACTGTTCGTGCCAGTTCACCGCAAAAGGGTAGAAGTGTTTCCCATCGAAATACATCATGGGGAAGAGCATATCCATCCAACCCTCGCGGAGCCATGCTTGCGCATCTTGGTTCACCGCATCGCGAGCATTCCATCCATAGGAAAAGTGGAGGGGAAGATCGGCATATTTGCCTATCGGAGAACAAGACATCTTTACCCAAGGGCGCACACTGCGCACTGCCTCTGCCACCTTACGCACGGTTCGCGTCACATTGTCGCGTCGCCATTGCGCTTTCGGTTGACCGTATCCGTAGTGCGCATAGGTCTTGTTGTCATTAAAGGGGACTTCCTTTTCGGGATAGCGGATATAATCTAGGTGGATGCCATCGACATCATAGTTTTCCACGATTTCTCTCGCCATCGCAGCGATGTGTTCTGCCGTACCGGGGCGACCCGGATCCATCATCCATTTGTCGCCAGCGCGCACACAGAGGTCGGGACGTCGCGCAGGGAGCGACTGTTTGCCCAGTTGTTTCGCCAAAGCTACCGAGCAGATGGGATAAGCCACTAAATAGGCGTGCAATTCCATGCCACGGCGGTGCGCTTCTTCCACGGCAAACGCCAAAACATCGTAGGGCGGAGCCACGCCAGGCGTGCCCGAGAAAGCCCCATCCCAAGGTTCGTAGCGCGAAGGATAAGCCGTTGTAGAGCGTAGGCGCGTTTGGAAGAGAATCGTGTTGATGCCCGCACGTTGCAACTGGTCAAAGGTCTGACACAAGAGTTGTTTTTGCAGTTCTGCTTTGTAAGCCGTCTGCGCATATTGATGTCCGGGCCAGTCCATGCCACCAAGGGTGCAAAACCATACAGCGCGCACTTCGCGTTGAGGAGAGGGAACGATATAAGGCTGCCCAGCAATCGGGAGTAGACTGCTGAATGTGAGCAACATCGGGAGGATAAATCGAGAGAAAACTCGCATGTAGTAATATTGGTTCTTATCGTTTTATTTCAGTTTCTGCAACTGCACTGGCAATTCTTTGTGGGGAAATCCAGTGTGCAGCAACTTCTTCACCGCTTCTTTGGCTTTGGCTTTCATGCCCAATGCCAACAGCATCTCGGCTCGTGCCACTTGGTAAGACAACTTTTGAGGGTTCTCCTTCACCAATGTGTCCCAGTCTGCCAATGCAGCCTCTTCATTCCCCATGTCCTGATGGAGTTTAGCGCGGGCTTCTAACGGTTCTTCGTAGTTTTCATATTGTAGCACAGCATTGAGGTAGAGCAAGGCTTCATCATCGCGTTTCAGTGCGTGCAAAGCCTGTGTCAAGGGGAGTAGAGCTTCGCTGGCATTAGCTTCTATTTTCAGGGTATGCTTGTAGGCAGCGACAGCCGCTTCGTACTCTTTGAGTGCGAGGTGACAATCCCCCAAGAGGGTATAAGCATCCATTTCTTCGTGAGGAGACAGTTCGGGCTTATTCTGCAAGAATGCCTTTAGGCTGTCTGCCGTAATTTGATATTTGCCCAAACGATAGAGTGTGTTGTACTGCCAAAGGTAAGTTTCGTTGATGAGCGATTGCAAATTGCTTTTGGGAGCAGACTCAAGGGTGGTCTTGACATTGCCTTTCTGTGCCAACTGTTGCGTCAATTCAGCACGCACTTCACGCAGTGTGCGTTCGGCATCGCGCCATTGTTCGCGCCAATAGTAAATCTTGGCAAGGTTCAAGCGCAACACCGCATTGCTCTCTGCTTTAGGTAGCAAGCGAAGCGCGTGTTCAAGTTCGTGCTGTGCTTGTGGCAAAGAGTCGTTACGCAATAAGAAGAAAGCCTTCTTCACCGCTTCATTATATGCCAACGAGTCTTGCGTAGCTAGCACGCGATCGCGCGCCATGATGCGCTGTTTGCTCATCGGGTTCTCGTTGGGAGTAGCCTTTGTCACGCGCCCCGTGTGCAAATCAATGGCAGTCTGTGCCTTGGCAACGGTGGAGCATCCGCAGCTGAGTCCTAACAAAAGTAGGACGATAAGCGAAAGTCTGATTTTACACATGAGATATAGGAAATGAGGGATGAAAAATGGATATTCAACCTAATCCAAATAGGTAATGATGAGGAAGATTATTCCTCTTCGAGTGCACCTTGGAGCACTTCATCGATAGTCGAAAAAATCAAATCGGCTTCAAACCCACGTGAAGCAGCATGTCGCACGAGTTTTTGCGAAGCTGCAAACACCGCTTGTTTGTCGGAAGCATCGAAGCGAAGAGAGCGCAATTTGCTTGCTATTACCGCACGGAGCGCCTCGCGATAGGTATCGGGTTCGATCATTTCTGCAAAAGCCTCGGTGATGTCACATTGTGGGATGCGTTTCAGTCGCAGAGCTTGTTGCATCTTAAGTCGTCCCCATCGGTCGTAGGCTAATTTGTCGTGCACAAAAGCGCGTGCATAGCGTGCCGAATCGATGTATTTCTCATCCTCTAGGGCATCGAGCACGAGTTCGCGGTCTGCGTCAGAGAGGAGTGTCTCTCGGAGCTTCTGTTCGATGTCGAAACGGCAACACTCGCGCCGTGCACATCGGTCGGTTGCCCACGTCCAAGCCGTGTCTTTATCGGTAATCTTCATGCTGAGGGAGGAGAGAGTGGGAGAAAATGGGGAAAGCGGGTAGTTATCGTTTGAGTAGGGTGCGTGCCACAAACCATGCGTGCTGCGCAATAGTTTTGGTGGTGCCGAAATGGCGTTTCATGATGTGGAAACGCTCTTGGAGTGAGGCGCGGTGATTGCGTGTGGTCATCCCTTCTGCCAAATAGTCTGCCACGACGAGGTGCGTGTTGTGGAGGGGAAGTGCCAAGGTTTCAGCGCGCTGCATGATGCGGAGGCACCAATCGTAGTCAGCCGAAAAACGATAGGACAGATCATAGTTGATCTCACGTCCTAAGTCGGTGCGCACGAAGAAGGCTTGATGACACACGAGCATCCCTTGTTGGAAATCCTGCCATCGTAACTGCTCGGGAGGAGAAAGTCGGCGATGACGCAAGAATTGTCCATCATTGTCCACCAAGTCGGTGTCGCCATAGAGCACAGCCGGAAGTTGGCTGTCCGGATATTGTGCGGATTGGATGCTCCGTGCGATGTCGCTGAGGGTGGTGGGGGAGTGGAAACAGTCGCCTGCATTGAGAAACAGCACGTAATCTCCTGTTGCCAAGCGCAAGGCTTTGTTCATCGCGTCATAAAGTCCCTTGTCGGACTCAGACACTACCACCAATTTGTGGGAAGTCGGCATCGCTTCTTGTTGCTTTTCCCAAAGGTGCAAGTGATTGAGGGTCGCATCTTTTGATGCGCCATCAATGATGAGATGCTCCACAAAGGGATAGTCTTGTGCACCCACTGAATGCAGGGTGCGCTCTATGGTCTCGGCTGCGTTGTAACACACCGTGGCAATGGTGAAAGTCATATTAGAGGTGGGTTTTTCTAGAGATTCTAGATTTTCTAGGTCATCTAGCTTTTCTAGTCCTTCTAGAGCTTCTAGTTATTCAGGTTCTTTTCCTTGGTAGATGGCGAGATATTGTTGCGCCACACTCTGTTGAGAGTAGCAGCGATGCACCTTGTCGAGGGCTGCTTGTTGCAGCGTTGTGGCATCCGACTGAAGCACCCAGTGCAGTCCATCAGCCAAATCTTGCGTGTCTTGTGCGCGCGCCACATAACCGTTGGAGTGATGGTCTATCATTTCGGGAATGCCGCCTGCTGCAAAACCTACGCAGGGGAGTCCGCAAGCTAAGGCTTCCATGATGGTGTTGGGCAAATTGTCCGACACCGAGGGGATGACAAAGAGGTCGGCAGCATTGTAGGTCTGCACGATGCGTTCCACTTCTTCGGTATATCCCACTGGAAAAACTGGGACATCAAAAGACGAGATGTATTGTTCGGCTGCCCCACCGAGGATGAGTAGGGCAGTGTTGTGGCGATAGTCGGGATGCGCTGCCAAGAGTTTTTGGAACGCCTCGATGAGGTAAGGACCGCCTTTGCGCACATTGGTGATTTGTTGTGCCACGAAAAGCACGATTTTCAAATTTGGATCAGTGGGAAGTCCTAAGGCTTCGCGAGCTGCTCTGTGGTCCATGGGGCGAAACACCTGCGTGTCGATGGCATTGGGGATGCTCACCACGCGATGTCCTTGTGAGAGAGAAGCCATTCGCGCTTGTGTCGCCAACCATTGGCTGCAAGCTACGAAGGTGATTTTTCCTTTTCGGTAAACTTTCTCTTTCTGTTTCCACACTTGATGCGACAAGTCTTTGCTGCTGGGATGAGGCAGTTGGGGGCAGTGTCCGCAAGCGTTGTGAAAACCGGTGCACTCTTCGGCATAGTGGCAAATGCTCGACACGGGCCAGAGGTCGTGCATCGTCCACACCACGCGTTTGCCACTCTGGAGAATGCGTTGCAAACTTTTGAGAGAGAGCCAACCTTGGTTGATCCAGTGCAGGTGAATTACATCGGCAGCCTTAAACTCAGGGCGCGCGGTGATGTCTGTGCCCACATTGGCGATGTCGATGGCAAAAAGTCCTTTGCGCGAGAAGCGGAGATGAATGAAGATGACGAGTCGTTCCCATAGGAAGCACCATTTGAGCCACCATTTGCAGTGGGGCGCATGCACGAGCGTATCGCTGGTGCTGCGGTTGCGCACCAACATTTCTGCCTCCACACCATTGGCGCGGAGGGCATCCATAAGGCGGTGGGCGGCAACGGCTGCTCCGCCAGTGGATTCGCTAGTGTTGACGATGAGAACTTTCATCCAAGTGAGAATAGTATATCGGACAAAAATAACCAAAAAAGCGGATATGACCAAATCAAATGCGGTAATCATGTAAGTCAGTAGGTCAGAACGTGGGCACCGTGCCGTTGTCCTCCTACTTATGTATGGGAGGATATGGGGGCAAAGAGAGAAAAATCGGCAGAAAAGTGCAATTTTTTCTTTGGATATAGAAGGATTTGCTATGTGTATATTGCAGAATTTGGTATCTCCGTTGTCCTCTTGTCGAGCGTCCAGCACAACAGGGATAACCTCCCGATTCCGTCTAATGTCCGAAATAGAGATTAGAAATTAGACGTTAGAGCCCTGCGGCGAAGATGTCTAACCTCTAATATCTAACATCTAAGTACCCCGAGTCATGCTTGTCATGGCGAGCAAAAGGGGTCTGCGACCCTCTAACGTCTAATTTCCTCGTACGCGTGTGACGCGCGCGCCTTGCCTGGGAATTTTGACTTTTTGCTTTCACAACCTTCACCGAAACGTGGTTTTTCCATGATTTTTATGCCGAGAAAGAGCTGGAGGGAAGTCTGCTTCTTAATGCCGATTTGACCTCTATTTTTCTGGATAAAAAGGTGAATTGTTAAAATGTGTCCGAAGTGTACGCGTTATCTATTGTCTTTGAGTGAGTTACAAAGATTTCTGTGAAGGTTGTGAAAGAGAAAAGAGTCTAATCTTTTGTTACGCGCGCGCGAGGGAACTTGAAAACCTTGATGTTTTGATGAGTTGTCGCAAAATGTTAATTGCTTCGAGTATGTCTTTCCAGGTCTATTCTATAAAGCTCCCAAGTTCGTTCTAAAACTTCCCACGTTTTGAAAAAAAACTCCCACGTTTTTGGGAAAATCTCCCACGTTTTTTGAAAAATCTCCCGCGTTTTTTGTGGAGCATCTTGAAGAAATCGCTACATTTGTCGTGAGTATTTCCATAGCACCGTTTATGTTCACTCTAATACAATGTCTACTGATGATGTACCGCAGGTTTTTCCGCTGGTGTTTATACAGCATCCTTGTCGCACTCTGGACGATGCCCCTATCGTCTAGGGCGATGGCTTTTCGTTATGACAAGAAATTCATCATGATCGAGAGTACTTTGTTTTATCAAGACAAAGTGTTGCCCCATGAAGTGGGCATCTCTTCTACCCTGACGCACTGTCTCATGGATTCTACCTATGCCGTAAATGTGCTCAAGGTGGATATCGCTCAACTAAAGTCGGCAGTGGTGAATAAGAAAGAAGGAGGATATTATTCTTTGCGGTTGGATTCTCTGAATTTCTGCGGTGAAACCTATCGTAATGTCATGTTTATTGTGATGGAAATGCAGCAGCAGTTCAAAGGAAAGTTGCCTGATGTCCTGCTGGGCAACAGCATTCTGCACCATCGCGCTTGGCATGTCGATTTGCAACGACACACTTTCACTCCATGCAGTCCTGATCGGTATTATGGCAAAATCCGTCTGAAATGCTCTATTGGTAAGGGGCTGGAATATGGTTACGTTTTTCTCAAAGCAAAGGTGGGAGGGCGGAAGGTGCGAATGCAATTTTCGCTCAGAAAAGGGCTACATATCTTACCGCATGGAGTGTATGGTTTTCCTTGGCAATCTCTGACCAAAGAAGGAGGTAGCTTTGATCGCCCCCTCTCGTTGGAAACTGTGCCTCTCTATAAGGACGTTGCTACACAAATCGGGGATTTCCACTTCGTCGCGGACTACAGGTTAGGCTATCCAGACGAAGACAAGGTAGGTACATTCTTTCTCGATGCTTTAGAAGGCAAATCCTTCGTGTTGAACTACCCCAAAAAGGTGATAGAAATTTTGGAATAGGAGCTATTGCTGATTGACTTTACGCTGGTTGCCCCTACGGAAAATATCTCCTCTTTTTATTCCTAATACAAGAGTATTTGCTATATTTGCAAACTATCAGATGGTATTTATAGAATGTCCAACTAATAGAATTCAAGAGGTGCTTATCGAGAAAGGGATTAAGCAAACACGGCTTGCTGAGAAACTCTGTAAATCGTAGATTTCTATGCTGCAACCGTCGATAGCCAAGCCTAGAATTGCTATTTCATATAGCAGAGACCTTGCAGGTTCATCCAAAGAAATTGATTAACACCCCAGATGAGTAACTTTATTATGGCAGAGCATAAAGAATCTATTCGTTTTTTCAACGACCGTGAAGTTAGGGCGGTGTGGGACGAGGAACACAGTAAATGGTGGTTTTCTGTGCTGGACATCATTGCTGCGATTAACGAGCAAGATGATTACCAAAAGACG
>JABZGM010000048.1 GCA_015259235.1 Alloprevotella sp.
AAACATAGCATGTTCATCTGCATTTCTCTCTCAAACAATAGGAGGGATTATGTCTGCCTAGAGCTATTCTTGTATCTGAAAAACCTTGGACAATGTAACTACGTATTTTATTGTGGATGCCTTGTAGGAAATGTCGCCTCCGTTATTTGGCAGTCGTTGAGATGATGGTGCTTGTGCATTGCCAATACCAGCTACATCGTAGCTCGCCACTAATGTCACTCTGTAGCTGCCTCCGTGTTGAACTGTAATAGTATCATTAACCTGCATCGCTTTCGCATTATAGACCTGTGAACTGGTGTATCGCTGAGAAAAATTGTCTGCAGGATAAACCGTCCAAAAGTAATGAGCTTGGTAAAGGTGCCTGCCTTGTTTTGATTCTATAGCCGAAATCACGAAGGGTTCTCCTGCTTTAAGAACAGCACCTCTACTAGTATCTAAGTTTTGAGCCTGTAGACCTACAAATTCAGGAAACGTTGCGGTATACTCTTCCTTGTCCTCGGAGCAAGAAAGCGTAATTGCTAGCAGCGAAGCAGAAAGAACAGCTAAGTGTTTTTGATTAAACATAAAGTTCTTGTTTATTTTGAGGGGGTTATTTGAGGTAAAAGTTTCAGAAAGAACATAGTGTCTCGTACAAACTTTGTATAGGCAACCCCATCACATTGACATAAGACCCGTGTATACTAACAATTCCAACGGAGCCAATCCATTCTTGAATACCATAACTGCCAGCTTTATCATAGGGCTTATATGTATCTACGTAAAACTCTATCATTTCACGGGTGAGCGTTGCAAATTCTACTTGAGTATGAATTGATTTGACAACAGATTTTTCTGTAGTGAAAATTCCAAATGCAGTAGTAACAATATGTTCTTTCCCACTAAGCAATTCCAGCATTTCAATTGCTTCTACCCTACTCTTGGGCTTTCCTAGAATTTGCCCATTAACTCTTACAACGGTATCTGCAACTATAAGCATTTGATATGCTGTAAGATTAGATAAATAGGCTTGCGCTTTCTTTCGCGTGATGAAAGCAGCCACTTTATCATCGGCTAAATCCGCAGGAAAACTTTCATCAATACCAGGAATAACAAACGTTGTGAACGAAATACCAAGCTGAGTCAATAGTTCTTGGCGACGTGGAGAATTACTCGCCAAAAGTATTTGATATTTCTCGAGATGTTCTAGCATGAGTGTTCTAGTGTTTAATATAAAGCATATGGCTGACTACCAGCCAAAAGCTTCTACGTTATGCATCCATAGGTTTTGAGCGCGCAACACCTGTTCTACCACATCACGCACGCAACCATTACCTCCCGTATATTCTGATATGTAAGTTGATATAGCTTTAATCTCGGGAGCTGCATCCCTAGGGCAACAGGGGCAACCACAACGCTGCATCACTTCGTAGTCAGGGATGTCATCTCCCATATAAAGTACTTCGTCTGGTTTTAATTCATTGGCTAGAAGATAATCATCGAAGACATTGATTTTCACAGATACCCCCATGAATATGTCTGTGATACCCAAAGCCATGTAGCGTTCTTTTATTGTTTCGTTCTTACCACCGGTGATAATAGCTAGATGAAGACCCATCTTCACTGCGTGTTGTAGGGCGTATCCATCCTTTGTATTGGCAGTGCGTACAGGTTGCCCTCCAAGAAGCAAAACATTACTTTCGCTGAGAACTCCGTCGACATCGAATATCAATGCACGAATTTTTGATAAGTCGTAGTTAATCATTGGTTGAAAGTCTGATAAATACTATTGCTCAAGAGATTATAGAGCTCTAAGTGTTGAGGGTGCTCTGCCAAGAGTTCACAATGCATCTTCATAACGCGTTTGTCACCTCGAATTGCAGGACCAGTTTGTGCGTCTCTTGCTGGAAGTGTTTTGATTTTCTCTGCAGTTTCTTCTATCAAAGGTTGGAGCCATTCTGCTGGAAAACCCTGTTGTTCAAGTTGTTGTGCCGCAATATCATAAAGATGATTAACAAAGTTACAGGCGAATACGGCTGATAAGTGTAGCTTTCTACGTTGTTCAGATGATAATGTATGCACATTCTGAGAAATGCTTTTGGCAATCGTTGTCAGCTTTTCTGTTGTCTCAGCGTTATCCCCTTCTACGAAACAGGGTACTTTCCAGAAATCTATGGCACGATCTTTCGAAAATGTTTGTAAGGGATACAACACGCCATGAGGCATTTGAGCTGATGACAGAACGTCTATGTCTACGCTTCCAGAAGTATGCACAATTATGCCCTCGCGATGATGAGAGGGCCAATCCTTAATAATTTGGGCAATGGCATCGTCTTTAGCCGCTAAAATATAGATTTCAGCCTTGGGCAAATCTGATACTCGTATAGTTGCTAGACTCCCCTGCCCTAGTTTGTCTGCCAAACCCTGAGCTGTTGCTCCTGACTTGCTACAGATGCCTATCACTTGATGTCCAGCTTTGGCGAGTGCAACAGCCAGATGTGTGGCAAGGTTTCCTGCCCCGATGAAGGCAATCTTCATTGAACTAGTGGGAAAGTTTGTCATATATGGCAAATTTACGGAATTATCAGCATAAAACAAAGAAGTGTAGCACAAAAGTACCACACTTCTTTTGGGGATATTATGAGATGGGCTTCTAATTATCCGTAGATAATGTTACCATTCTCATCTTCAAAGGCTGTTGTGTCCTTGGAGTATTGGTTCATAGCTCGCATACTCATACCCATGCTAGAGAAACCACCATCATGATAAAGGTTCTGCATAGTTACTTTGCGAGTAAGATCAGAGAACATCACGATGGTGTAGTCTGCGCATTCTTCTGCAGTAGCATTGCCCAATGGAGACATTTTGTCTGCAAAATCCATAAGGTCGCTCATTCCCTTAACACCGCTACCTGCAGTAGTGGGAGTAGGACTCTGAGAAATGGTATTCACGCGGACATTTTTCTCACGTCCATAGATATAACCAAAGGAACGTGCAATGCTTTCGAGCAAACTCTTTGCATCTGCCATGTCATTATAGCCAAAGAAAGTGCGTTGTGCAGCTACATACGACAAAGCTACTACCGAAGCGTATTCATTGAGTGCATCTTGCTTCTTGGCTACTTGTAGCATCTTGTGAAAAGAGAGCGCTGAAATATCAAGCGTTTTGTTGAGGTAGTTGTAGTCCAAGTCGTCGTAGGTGCGTTGTTTACGAACATTAAGACTCATTCCGATAGAATGAAGGACAAAATCGATTTTACCTCCAAGTAAACGTTGGCTTTCTGAGAATACTTTTTCTAAATCTTCGACACTAGTGGCATCTGCAGGGATGATAGGAGCATTGAGTTGCTCTGAAAGTCCGTTTAGTTCACCCATGCGCAAGGCAACTGGGGTATTGGTAAGGGTGATACTTGCACCTTCTTCAACTGCTTTCACAGCTACCTTCCAAGCTATGGAGTGTTCATTAAGAGCGCCGAAGATGATACCGCGCTTTCCTTTGAGGAGATTATGACTCATGTTCTATTTGTAAATAATGAACTCCCTAGTATGGGAGTCAAAGTTATAATTTATACTGCGCAAAAATAGTACTTTTGTGCAAAATAACCAACTCATACTAGTATGTTTTGGCTCATAATGAAGATTTTTGTGCTTGTTTTGCTATTCCTGAGTTTACAAAATAGACAGACTTAAGTCGTGTTTTCTCGAAATAATCTCGCATGCTATACTATTGGGAAGCGTTTCAATAGAGGGGTTTACGTCTAATTGGACTAATAATAGTCTTTGGGGTCAATACAAAGGGTGGCAAGCATATCAGCGCTTTGCAACAATGGTACAAGTGCATGTTGACGACAGGCTTCATAATAGGCTTTACGTATTTGAGAACCTGCTTCTCCTGCTTCAAAAGCACCACGATGCCAACGAATTGCTAATTGCTCATCGCGCTGTAGCTTGAGATAATGGGAGACGATTAGGTTAGATTTCTCACCATGTCCATAAGGGAAATCATCTTCTTCGTCATATCCAGGATACGTTTCCCAATGTCCATAAGCATTTCTCCTTCTCTTTTCGCATGGTTTATACCGATTGCACTTCCAAATGTCATGAAAAAGCGCAACTATGGCTAAACTTTCTTCTGATATTGGGGCGTAGCAAGCATCATCATCATGAAATACGTGTGGCTGTAGTGTTGATTTGTAGATGCGTAACAGTGTTTCGAACACGTTTAGCGAATGCAAACACAGCCCCCCAGGCTCATCGAGGTGATGAGCTGAGGAGGCTGGTGCAGAAAAAAAGTCGGTTTTACAATTTAAGTACTCGAGAAGTCCAAGTAGTCCTTCCCGCTTGATGTAGTTTCTACTAACATCAAGAAAAATTTTGCGGTTTTTCAGTATTTCATCTTCGGTCATGGCAGGAACATTTATCAAGAAAATGCACGTAATCGCATCTCAGAGACAAAGCAATCTCGAAAGACTTCTTCAGCTTCTGGCTGACGATTGTGGAATAATCCAAAGACACTTGAACCACTTCCTGACATGGATGCATAAACAGCTCCCATGTCATAGAGAGTTTGTTTTATAGCTGCTATCTCTGGATATCTTTGGAAAACACTTACTTCGAAGTCGTTCTTAATAGTGTTTTTCCATGTTTCTACAGGACGAGCAAGGGAGAGTAACAAGTTCTCATTAGATGCTCGTGGGTTAACCAATGCGTACGCTTCTCTTGTGGAAACATGGATACGCGGTTTCACTAATACAAGATTCCACCCTGCGAGATCAAAGTCAATAGGCGTTAGCTCGTCACCTATTCCGGTGGCATAGGCTGGACGCGCGTGGTAGAAGAAAGGACAATCAGCTCCAATTCTACTGAGGCGGTACTCTACATCTTCATCGTCCATACCTAGTTCATACTGTTCATTGAGTAAGCGCATCATAAAGGCTGCGTCACTGCTGCCTCCTCCTAAGCCAGCACCCGAAGGTATTCGCTTATGAAGCCACACTTCTATAGGGGGGATTTGAGGATAATCTTCGCGGAGCTGATGGTAAACTTTGACTACAAGGTTGTTCTCAGGCGTGCCATCTAATTGAAGGCCCGTCTCATGCAATAAACATGGCTGAGTGGCGTTGGGGGCAGACACCACTTCTAAGTTATCATGTAATGGAATTGGATAGAAAACGGTCTCTATATCGTGATAACCATCTGTACGGCGTGCCACAATGTTTAGACCGAGATTTATTTTGGCGCAAGGAAATACGACCATAGTCCAATCTTATTTTAGAAGTTTCACGGAATCAGAATTTTACAGACAAGAGAATAGCATTGTTTGCCCTAACTTTTATCTGTGTGCATGCTTCGGGAAAAAGAGCAATAGTAGACTCAACCCCAGAGATTAAGTCTATAGCAGAGTATTCTCCACTTGGAATTGACAAGAAATCAAAAGCATGAGCTGGAATGCGGACACCGCATTTTATGGCATTGTCGGAAAAGTTGGCAACGCAAAAGAGAAGTTCGTCCTTTGTTTTGCGCAAGAACGCATATTGCCTATGACAATCAAAACCTTCAGTTCCATCATAATTTACATACATCAGGTCGTAGAATAGACCCTCACTCAAGGCTTGGTTCTCATTTCTTAAGCGAAGAATATGTTGATAGTCTTGATATAATGATAGCTCTTTACCAGTGAGCACCAAGTTTGGGGAATTTTTGCTCTTGAGGCTATGAGATATTGAAGACAGTTTACGGAGACTTGGTACACTCCAATAGTCAAAAATGGTAGTGCGTCCGTCTTTTCCTGAAAAACCTTCGGCGTCCATACCCTTTTCTCCAATTTCTTGTCCTGCATAAATCATGAGCGGATTGTTACCCATACATGCTGCAACGACTAAACCAGGAATTGCTTTTTGTGCATCACCGCAGAAGAAGTCAGAAGCTATGCGTTGTTCATCATGATTTTCTAAGAAATAAAGCATGTGCTCCTTTATATCATCAGTATTTTGCCAAGCATTCGTGATTGCAGCAGCGCTAGTATGTTGACAAATCACCGCACGTAGAGTGTCATAAAGTCCCACTTTGTCATAGAGATAGTCGAAACCGCCATGATGAATATAGTTACGATACTCATTGGGATTGTAGACTTCCGCAATGAATTGGACGTCATATTTTGCCTTAACCTGAGCAATGGCATAATGCCAAAACGCAACTGGCACCATTTCTGCCATATCGCAGCGGAAAGCATCAACACCTTTACTTGCCCAAAACAGCAAAATATCAGTCATCTTCTGCCAAGTAGAAGGAATGGGGTCAAAGTGTTGGGCTCCACCTCCATTATAATCTACTCCGTAATTAAGCTTTACTGTTTCGTACCAATCGTTGCGATTGGGCCAAGCGTGAAAAACATCGTTACCAGTTGCTTTTGCAGGATATTCAAGATAAGGAACACCACCCTGCTCTGCTTCAATAAAATTTTCCGTATGCAGTGGTTCACCCCAGCAATAATAGAAGTTGTTTCGCGGAGTAAAGGCTAGTTCTTCGTCATCTCCAGCTCCCAAATCTTCAAACCCTTTGGGAGCTGCATCAGAATGGTAGGAGCGCGCTACATGATTCGGCACGAAGTCGATTACAAACTTCAAGCCAGCTTTATGGGTTCGTTCTAGTAATGCTTCAAACTCAGCCATACGATTAGGCACATCTTCAGCAAGATCTGGGTCAACGTCAAAGTAGTCTTTAATAGCATAAGGAGAGCCTGCTCTACCTTTGACAATCCATGGGTGGTCTAGGTGAATGCCATAACGCGTATAGTTGGTTTGTGTGGCATGTTCCAAGACTCCCGTGAACCACACGTGAGTAAATCCATAATCCTTGATGCGTTGCAACGTATCTGCCGTGAATTCATTAAACTTCGCTACACCGTTATCTGCAATAGTTCCGTTGGGTAGATTATTGGCTGGTTGGCAAGCACCATATAGTCGCGTAAATATCTGATATATATTCATGGAGATCTAAAGAGTTTGCTGCGTTTACTTTCATCGGTTCTTTCTTATGAAAGACGCATTGCAATGTTCACTTCGATGTCTATAGTACACATCGGAAACTTATCAATAAACAAAAAGCAGAGGCTACAATCTTTTAGCACGACTGTAGCTTCTGCTTTTATATCTTAGGATTAGAGGCTGGCACCTTGCACCAATACGTCTGCATTTCCTTTGCAGATCTTAGAAATCATGCCTTGCAAAGCCTTACCTGGTCCACATTCTGTGAAAACTGTTGCACCTGCAGCTACCATATTATTTACTTCCTTTGTCCAAAGCACAGAGGAGGTAAGCTGAGCGATAAGGTTGGTCTTGATTTCTTCAGGTGAAGTGTGAGCCGCTCCATCCACATTTTGATAAACAGGACACTTGGGCTCTGCAAATGAAGTTGCTGCAATAGCTTGTTCCAGCTCATCTTTTGCGGCTTGCATGATGGGAGAGTGGAATGCACCACCAACAGGCAACACAAGAGCACGCTTTGCACCAGCTTCTTTAAGCTTAGTGCAAGCCAATTCAATGGCTTCGCGTTCACCTGAAATTACCAATTGTCCAGGGCAGTTATAGTTTGCAGGAACAACGACTAGTCCACTTTCTTGGCTAACAGCTGCGCAGATTTCTTCGATAGTGTTATCTTCCAAACCGATAACAGCAGCCATTGTACCTGGGCGTGCTTCACATGCGGCTTGCATTGCCAACGCGCGCTTAGAAACAAGGCGTAGACCATCTTCAAAAGACAATGCACCAGCGGCAGTAAGAGCAGAAAGTTCACCCAAGGAGTGACCTGCAACCATATCGGGACGGAATTCGTCACCCAAGCAAAGAGCTGAGATCACGCTATGCAAGAAGACTGCAGGTTGCGTCACTTTAGTTTGTTTGAGCTCTTCGTCTGTACCAGCAAACATGATGTCTGTGATATTAAAGCCCAAAATCTCATTAGCTTTATCAAAGTATTCCTTAGCTACAGGATGGTTCTCGTAGAGATCCTTACCCATACCTACAAACTGTGCACCCTGTCCGGGGAAAACGTATGCTTTCATTTTGTTGATATTTGAATCTATAAAGAGTTTGTTTACGATATCTAGCACGAAAGTCTCTTGTTATGCGAGAAAAATCGAGCTTACCGAGAGCAAATATACTAATTATTTTGCGAAAATCCTTGTTTGAAACACCAAAAGCAGAGTTCTTCAAAAGAAAAGTTTAATTTTGCACTTGCTGGTTGACTCTACAGACTCTACAGATTTGACCATTAAACCAAATATGATCTGGAAATCTACCAGAGAATGAAAGTTTTTTCGTAATTTTGCAGTCGTTTCGAACATAGGCACACAAAGTGATAACTTCTAACATATTATACAAAGTGATGCCTAAAACATTTGATCTTATTCGTCTTTCTATTGCAGCCGGCGTTGCTATCGGCTTAGCAGGTTACGTCTATCTCACACTCCACGACTTGGCGGGTGCAATACTCTTTGCCTTTGGTCTTCTTACCATTGTAAGCTATCGTCTCAAGTTGTTCACCAGCGTTTCTGGCTTCATCCATCGTAACGAATTTCCACAACTTGCTTTGATATTGGTATGCAACATCGTTGGTTGTGCTTTAGTTGGTTTGCTCTCTCGCGCAGCAGCTCATCCCCTTTCGGCAACGGCTGAAGTTGTCATCGGAGAACGTCTTGTAAACGGTGCACTAAATAGTGGACTATTGGCCATTGGCTGTGGAATTATCATGACAGTATCCGTTACCTTTGCGTATCGTGGAAAGTTTTTACCCCTTCTCTTTGGAGTACCCGTTTTCATAAAGTGTGGTTTTCCCCACTGTATGGCCGATGCTTTCTATCTGAGCAGTTGTTCACTCGATTTTTGGCAAAGTCATTGGCAAGACATTTGTTTCTACTACCCTGCAATCGTAGTTGGAAACTTTGTGGGATGCAATCTCCCACGCCTTTTTCCTAAACAGGACGAACAGCATTGATTTATTGAATTGGTGGCATTAGCCCATATGGCCGACAAAATTCATCATACATTCAAACAAAAACGAGAGTGCGTCAATCCCTACAAGTTTGACGCACTCTCGTTTTCTATTACTCTCCTAAGTAAAGAGATACCTTATTCAAGGCGCATTGTTCCGGCATCGGGAAGTTCTTTCCATCTAAAGCCATAAGTATCGTACGCATCCGTCACAATGACAAAACAATTTGGCGCACGGAGTTTTATGCCTTCAGTGATTGCGGGCAATTCTTTTTGACGAACCACCAGAAGCAAAATATCTTTGTCACTTCCGCTATATAGTCCTTTAGAAGGGGTACAAGTAGCCGTGCGATCAAGTGTGTGCAATATCCATTCTCGAAGTTCTTCACGATCTTTGCTATCACAAATAATCTGAACAAGTTTCGTGTCTTGCGTACCACTTACAACTGTCGCAATAGAGCGTGTGATGGCAAACATCGCGATGAGGGAGTAGAAGGAAAGCATCCATGATTTGGGTTCGGCGTTACCAATGCTTAGTCCGAACCCCATACCTATCACTAACAGACCAGAAAGCACAATAGAACCGTCTACAGTCATCAAAGCATAGGAGAACCTTACGCGAGTAAATTTGTGAATGATCATTGCAATTATGTCGCTACCTCCACTAGAAGCACTTTGTTTAATGACAATTCCTGTGCCTATTCCCACCAAAACACCACCTATCAAACTGCTGATGATAAGGTCGTTCGTCAAATCTAAATGGCCGCCTAGTAGTTTCGTGGGATCAAGATTTTTCAAAGCTTCAACAGGATAACTCAGTTGAGTCAAAGCATTTACCATCAAGGGCAAAGCAACTGCAGCGACAAGGGTTCGCAACCCCAACTTTCCGCCTAACACTAAAAGCGAAAGTATTAAAAGCGGAATCTGTATGCACAGAGCAATAGTTCCGATAGGTGCAGATGGAAAAATGGCGTGTAGCACAATGCTTAGACCAAACACTCCACCTGGCACAATGCCATAAGGATTAATAAAGTAAACTAATCCTATGGCAGTTACTAAACATCCGATAAGGATAAAAGGGACAGCGCGAAGCGTCTCGGGCTGAACGGCTTCTTTCCAAAGTCCACGAAGAGAAAACGACATAAATTCCTATTGTGTTTTAGGTTTTATCAACCAGGAAAGACCTCCTTTTTGTTCTATTGCACAGAGTGGAAATCATATCCTACTATAACGGGCACAAAAGTACACGATTTGCAGCAAATCACAAAATTTAGAGCATATATATTTGCTTAAATCTACGGAACATTTACCTTTGCACTTTGTAAATGTAAACAAGACTCTCGATGAAAAGCATAATCCTATCTACCCTACTTATTACAAGTTGTTTCACTACAGCCGTTTCGCTCCCATTACATTCTTCTTCTGCTGCAAATGATAAGCATGTTCCAGTGGAACAACCCGCTAGCCTTCGTAATAGTCCTGAGCAAATCATCGTACACATAGGCTATCGACTATCCTTCAATCGAGAAACCTTATGCCCTAATTGGGTGGCATGGGAACTAACTGCACAAGAAACCCAAGGAAGTGCCCAGCGGTCAAATGATTTTCGCCCAGATCCAGCAGTTCCTTTTCGTCACCAAGTCACTACAGAGGATTATAAACATAGCGGATACGACAGAGGTCACATGTGCCCCTCTGCCGATATGAAGTGGAGTCCAGTAGCTCAATCTGAATGTTTCTTTATGAGTAACATCTGTCCACAGCTGCATAGTCTTAATGCTGGTGGATGGGAGAAGCTCGAAAGAGCCTGTCGAAGATGGGCTAAACGAGAAGGAAAAATCTACATTGTCTGCGGTCCTATCTACAATGCAGGAAGAAAAATTCTACATATCGGCAAACAACAGAAAATCCGCGTGCCTAATGCTTTCTTCAAGGTGGTGCTTTCTCTCAAGAAAGACGAAGAAAAAGCCATTGGTTTTTATTACACCAATCGAGATGGCAAACAAAATATGGCAGATGCAGCTAAAAGTGTAGATGAAATCGAACAAATGACAGGCATGGACTTCTTTCCACAACTCAATGATGCTTTAGAACGCCGTGTTGAAGCACAATACTCACTCAGTAGGTGGCATTAGATTTGATGGCTGATTAGCATCATCAAAGACTGAGGCACGATGTATGCTCCATTATCGTTATTGTATAAAGAACGATACACTATGCTGTTCTTATCCCTTTGTTTGTGAATAGCCCATGGCACGAAGTATTTCAATAACTCGTTGCCTAAAATCTCCTTGTACTAACACCTCTCCATCTTTTGCACTGCCTCCAACTCCACATTTGGATTTCAACGCTTTACCTAACTCTTTAAGGTCATCTTCACTACCAACGAATCCGCTAACAATGGTCACGGTCTTCCCACCGCGACCATTTTTTTCGATGCGTACGCGCAACTTTTGAATCTTTGCTTCTAAAGTTTGAACTTCTTCTTCTGCATCCGTTTGGTAATCATAGTCAGAGGCTGTGCTAAAGACAACCCCAAGACGTTTCTTCCAATCATTATCTTTCATAAGATTCACTTTATCTAAATTCTAAAATGATACAAACATAGTTACAGCGCTCTATCTAGTACGTCCCAGCGCCCGCAAATTTCGAGCAAACGCATTCATCTTTTTGTCCAAAACCTTTGATAAACCTTTTGGACCTCCTAAGATGTTGTCTACTTCTGCCCAAAATTTGGGACTATGGTTCATTTCAATCAAATGCGCCAATTCATGGCACACTACATAATCTACTAATTCACGAGGAGCAAGTAGTAACCACACATTGAAATTGATGTTTCCAAGCGAGGAACAAGATCCCCATCTGCTACTTACATCTTTATAGGTAATACGCTTAATACATACTCCGGCGTTGGCAGCACGAGCATGAATAATAGGAGAAATCAGATGTTTACATTGAGTTCTTAGTATTTCGATTACTACCTTGTTGAGCCATTCTTGTTTATCTAGGTGTGCAAAATCGAAGTTATCAGGTAACAATAAGGACACCTCTCCCTTCTTTGCCCTAACTTGTGGTACCTCTTTTTGTGGCTGTAGTTCTATGGCAAGCTGCAAAAGATCTGTTTTTATCGAGAAATGCGGAGTGATATTAAAGCGCATAGGAAGTATAATGTGAATTACTTACCAAAGGTACAACATCTCACGAAATAGAACAAAGGCAAATGAGATTAATGCGCTAAAACTTGTAAATATTCTGTTGAGGTCTAATAGCTGAGAATTCAATAATTGCAATCCATACTCTATTTGTACGCATGTGGTGAATCATTGATGGATACTCCTACAGACAAAAACTAGAGTTTCACAGATTTTCTCCGAGCTTTTTTCAAAAATCTCCTACGAAATCTCTTTTTTCTCCTATGTTTTAATCACTTTTCGCCATTATTTTCAGCAATTATTG
>JABZGM010000049.1 GCA_015259235.1 Alloprevotella sp.
AACGTAGAGGGTGCAGCTCGTCCCACAGCCATGCAAGTAGGGCTCACCAACAATGCTCAGAAAGCCTTTGAAGCTAGTTTGAAAGGCGGTCTAGACGCAGCTCCTCTCTCTCCCGAAGCCTTGCGTCATCCACTCCTTACCACCACTAGTGAGACGCAAGATGCCAGCACCAAAGAAGCTGCAAACCTCTGTGGCACTTGCCACCACGAGAATGTGTCTGCCCAAGTAGGATTCCTCAACTTCGGTAAGGGTTATGGCGAACCAGCCGACCTCTGGGGTAACATGGTCAACCGTTCTTCCGTAGTGTTGTATGGCTATGCTCTCAAGACCCTCGAACTTTTGGAGAAATCGGTGAAGACTACGAAGAATCCAGAACTTCGTGCGCACTATCAAACCCTCCTCACTCGTTTGAAGAAGAAGTTTGAGGCTTAATCCCCAATCGGTCATTAGACCGTTATAATTCCCCCTTACTTAATCACAACGGACACCTCTATCCTTTTCGATGGAGGTGTCCGTTTTGTTTGTTATGCTCTTATTCTTGCGGAATAAGTCTAGGGCAAAGGTGGGTATAGGACGAACAATACGCAGATTTCAACCCAAATCGGTCATTAGATCCTGAACAGATTTCATTAGATTGTTGAGCAGATTGATAACGGTCTAATGACTGATTTGGGTTTAAGCCTGAAATTCTGCAACCATTGGTCGCAGAAATCAGTTGGTCAAAGCATATCGTCATTCTGACCAATGTAAGGAGACTCAACAGAGGCAGTTCTACATCTTGGCGACGAAGAAATACGGATGGACAAAGGATGTGCTGATACACAAAATAGAATTGAAGACGTATGAGAACTTCCTGCTTGGACAAAGCATATTTGATACCACGCAAACTAAAAGTATCCATAACCCAACCGTCGTTTTTAGGGTTGCTATTGGTGGCTTGAGCAGGAGGGACTTAGGGATTCTCTTCTAAGAGGGAAGGCGTGTTTTGTTCCTCTTCACCCGAAGGCACAATGTCGGGTTGCACATCTGGGCGAATGTGCGGTGTATCGAAACCTTGGGTTAGTGCACGGCATACAGCATCTTGGAAATTTCGTCCTTCAGCAGTGGTGCGCACACCTTGGTTGATGATAGCGAAACACAGTCTGTGACCATTGGCAGCCATGGCATAGCCCGTGAGCGAACTCACCCCTTCGAGAGTTCCCGTCTTGGCACGAACATTGTCTTGGGCTGGCGTGCGACGACAGCGCGACTTCAGCGTGCCGTCACGTCCCATAATGGGCAGTGCTGTGGTGAGATGCGTGAACGTCTCTTCGCTCCGTGCCGCATGGCGCAGCATCGCCACCAATAGTTCGGGCGAAACATAGTTGTAGAGCGAAAGCCCACTACCATCTGCCACGAGATAGTCTGAAGGTTGCAAGCCGCACTGCGCTATCACACGCTGCACCTGCGCTGCAGCATCCTTGTACGTAGCATAGGCGCGCTTGGACAAGGCTGCCAACTGATAAAACATCGCCTCAGCGCAGAGATTATTCGAGTCTTTGAGCATGGGGTGAAGCACTTGGTCTATGCTGTGCTTGCGCTCCACCAGCAGTTGTGCCCCACGAGGCAGAGTGCCACGTTGGATATTTCCCTCTAGCGTGATGCCGGCGCGCCCCAAATGTTCATAGAAATGATCTGCCCAACTGTCGTTGCCGCGATAGAGCAAGGGTGTGAGGGGCTTGTTCTTGTCGTCCCAACACCAGCCCCATCCGAAACTTGTCGTGTCTTTCATAGAGACATCGAGCACTAGGTCACCCGTGATGCGACGAATGCCACGTTGACGGAGCACTTCCACAAAAGCGCGCAGGTCGTCACGTCCGAAGAGAGGGTCGAATCCTCCACGTGCCACAAGCGAACCTTGCAGCACACTGTCGGTGGGTGCCACGGTACTATAGAGTTGTGTGGAAAATTGATAATCACCTCCCAGTTTGTCCAGTGCTGTCACCGCTGTGATCACCTTCATGCTCGAAGCGGGGCGCATGCGCTGTTGATGTCCGTGGGCATAGAGCATAGAGTCGGTGGTGAGATCATAGACGCAGAGACCCAACTGACTGCGCTGCATGAGCGGCAGTTGCACAAGCGAATCAAGACGCTGGCAGATGAGTTGGCTAAACGCATTGGTGGAGCGTTCGGCTGTGGTCACCTCACTGGTGGTCTGTGCCGAAACTGCCACTGCTGTGGGCAGACACAAACTAGAGAGCGTGAGGACAAAGAAGGAGAAAAGACGAGACATGGGCAGGAGGGGGAGCATACAGCGAGGAGGAAAGGGAGAGCCAAAGAAAAAGCATCTGAACTTTCGGATGCGTCTAGTAAAAACGCCAGAGAGTTCAGATGCTAAAGAGGAGGAAGCCATTGTCGCGTGATGCAGCTATCGCAGAGATTCAGACATCATGGGCAAGGCAAGTCCGACGTTCTCAGAATTTATTTGATGCCGAGCTGCGACTTGATTTGCGCAGTGATGTCGGTAGAGAGGGCTTCATTGATGTGAATCATGCCTTGTGCTGCACTCTTGTCAATGGCAAACACATATTGACCAGTCTTGATAACGGCAGAGATGGCAGCATTTACCTTGTCGAGGACAGGTTGCAAGCGCTTTTGTTGCTCTTGACGGAAAGCTTGTTCATTGTCTTGAGCAGTTTGTTGGATGCGTTGTTGAAGATCTTGGAGTTCTTTCTCCTTGCGAGCACGGATGTTGGCAGGAGTCTTGTCATTCACTTCAGCTTGATACTTCTCAAACTTAGATTGGAGTTCCTTCTGCATAGCCTCAAGGTCAGCTTGGTATTGCTTGCCAATCGCTTCAACTTCAGTTTGTACCTTCTTAAATTCAGAGTAGTTGGTCACGATTTCTTGAGAGTTGTAGTGTGCCACTTTTTGGGCAAGGAGGCTCAAAGGAGCCACCATGAGGAGCATGAGGAGGATTTTCTTGAACATATTGCTATTTTTTTAATGTTTCTAATTAGGGTTTGGAGAGCATCTCCCTTCCTGTTCACAGACCTTTCGGTGCTAAGTCAAACAATCAAGCACTTCTTTTTCAGTGCTACAAGGAGGCTATCTCACGATATTTGGGCAAAATTACGACTTTTAGTTGGAATAGCCTAATTTAGCCAGCACTTCATTGCTAATATCAATGGCAGGTGAAGCAAAAATGATACCCGCTCCTTCGCTAGCGCGGTCGAGAATGAGCTGAAAACCTTTGGCTTGTGCCACCGCTTTCACAGCATTGTACACCTCATCTTGGATGGGTTGGAGCAAGGCTGTGCGTTTTTTATACAGTTCGCCTTCTGGACCGAAATAGCGCTTTTTAAGGTCAGCAGCATCTTTCTCCTTTTTCACGATAGCATCCTCGCGTGTTTTCTTTTGTGCTTCGGAGAGGAACACGGCTTCGTTCTGATAGTTGCGATAGAGCGTCTTGGCTTCGTTGTCAATGGCTTCAACTTCTGCTTGCCATTTCTTGGAGATTTGATTGAGCTGTTCGCCAGCGCGCTCATAAGCAGGAATATTGTGCATGATATATTCCATGTCGATGAGGGCAAACTTTTGTGCTGCCGCTCCCACACTTGTGGTAAGGGCAATAAAGAGGAGAAGGAGGAATTTCTTCATACGAGGAGAAGTTTTGTGAGCTATCTAAGTATAATACGTTAGGGCTATCTCTCGCGCAAGCGAAAAGATGGTAACTATTTTCGCGACAAATATAATGAATCTCTTTCAGATTAACAAAGAAAGCTGTCGATATATGGGTATTCTTTTGCTTTTGTAAAGAGATTCAGCCTTTTAATTGATGGGTTTCTGCACTTTGGTGAGGTGATGCATTCCTGAAGGCACCGATTTGCGGATGGTATCCACCAAGATTTGGAGGATGGAATGGCGCACGAAGTCAGGACTTGTCACGATGACCACCTCGCGAGTAGGCACGGGCACGGCAAAAGGATGCACCAGTTTGCGCTGCTCAGCTGAAAGTTGCAAGGTGCAAAGCTCTGGGATGAACGTCACCCCCACACCGTTCTCCACCATGCGCATGAAAGTTTCGATGCTGCCCAAGTGATACGACCGCTGACTGCGACGTCCCGACTTGAGTTGACAATACTGCACGAGTTGATCACGGAAACAATGCCCTTCGTCGAGCAACCACAGGGGTACTTCTCGCAAATCGCTGGTCTTCACCGACGGCAGATGTGCCAATGGAGTGTCCTGAGCAGCATAGACGAAATACTGTTCATAGAAGAGAGTGTCGCTGACAAATTGGTCCAATCCTTCGATGTCTGCCAAGATGCCTGCGTCGATTTCGCCATTGGTGAGCGCAGTTTTGATAGCACTGGTCTTCATCTCCGTGATGTGCAATTCGACATCAGGATAGCGACGTGAAAATTCGGGATAAAAACGTGGAATGAGATAAGGGGCAATGGTGGGCAACACCGCTATAGAGAAGGTGCCACGCGGCGTGTGCTGTGCCTCATCCACACAGGCTTTGAGGCGTTGCGCTTGCGCCAGGGTCTGACGTGCTTGCGCCACGATGGTCTCTCCCACAGGAGTGAGTGCGATGGGCTTGATGCGACGATTAAAGATTTTCACCCCCAACTCCTCTTCGAGCTTTTGCACCATCGAACTGAGTGTGGGCTGTGTGACATCGCAGGCTTCAGCGGCTTTGAGAAAATGGCGATGTTCAGCCACTGCCACCACATATTCTAGTTGTTGAAGCGTCATATATATATAGGTTATTCATTAGAATTTGGACTTTAGCATCGGGCTAAAAGACGAGCGATGCGCCATGCTCCTCTTCCTCCCCAGCTCACATAGTGGCGCAGCAAAGTGGCAAACAAGGCGGTGACCTCCTTCGGATGGGGCATGGCGGAGTGCATTGTGGCGAGCAATTCTTGTGCCGCCTGCGGTGCACCCTCTTGGATGAGCTGTCCTGCCACGATGTGCGTGCGATAGTGCAGTGCACTAAGGGCTTCTTGCTGCTGTGCACCACTCAAGTTGATACTACTGTCACACAAGATTTGGACTAGACTCAACAAAGCTGAATTGATTTGCTTAGCGCGACTACAATAGCTTCCTCCTGTGATGCTGTCAGGATGCTGCACGATTTGGTGAAACACTCCCTCGCACCACGCAGGATGGGGAGACGCCAAGAGCAAACGCAGCCCAAGTTCGTAGTCATCCCACAAGGAGAGAGCAGAATTCCACCCACCAATGCGACGCAGCAAGTCGGTTTGCGCCACAAAACTTTGGGTGGCAATGCAAGCCCCTAAGATTTGATCCACAAGCATGGGCGCTGGTGTGCCCCAACGGACCACTTGTCGCACGGGCACTGCTGGAGTGCTGCTCGGAAACACCATCCGCGTGCGTGCTATCACCCACTCTCTCTGTTGCGCTAGGGCAGAGCGCATCATCTTTTCCAAAAAGTCGGGCGACATCCAGTCGTCGGAATCAAAGAAACTCACCCATTCGGTGGTGACGGCTTGCAGTCCTCGATTGCGCGCTGCGGCAGCACCAGGGGTGTCCTCAGAGAGCAAGAGCAATTCGCAATGGGGTTTTTGCTGCTGCATCCAAGTTGCCACCACAGCTTTGGAGTCATCGGTAGAGGCATTGTCCACCACAATGAGCTGTGCAGGGCGCAGCGTCTGCGCTAGGATGGAGTCGAGCGTGGCAAGGATGCAATGCGCGCGATTGAACACGGGAACAACCACAGCAACTCTAGGGGAAGAAGGAGCGAGTGACATGGAAAAGAGAAAGGCAGTGCCAATGAAAAAAGAAAGCTGGTGGCACTAGATAGCTAGGCATCTGAGCACCATGTGCAGGCAAGTAGGTAGCGCAAGCAGAAAGCCTCAACCACTTACAATCAACACGCATAAAAGAAGCGATAGCGAAAGCCAACGGCTTCCGCTATCGTGCGATGATTTAATATTCGTCTTCGTTGAAGAGGAAGTCTTCCTTCGTGGGATAATCGGGCCAAACGTCTTCGATGGTCTCAAAAACTTCACCTTCGTCCTCAAGTTCGTTGAGATTTTCTACCACTTCCATGGGCGCGCCCGAACGCATTGCGTAGTCAATGAGTTCTTCCTTGGTGGCTGGCCAAGGCGCGTCTTCGAGTTTTGAAGCCAATTCCAAAGTCCAATACATATCTGTCGAAATTGATGAAATGATTTAGAGCGCAAAGTTAGCAAAACTTTCCGTATATCCAAATTTTTGCACCACTATTTTCTTTTGTCCTGCTTATTCTTCCACAGATGCTCTTGTATTTCCGGGCATTAAGCTAGTCGAGGAGGTTAGAAATAGTTAACCACATAGTGTTGCCGTTGGAGTTTGGGATAGTAGAAGGCGACCCC
Source organism: Alloprevotella sp. (assembly GCA_015259235.1). Classification (GTDB taxonomy): domain Bacteria; phylum Bacteroidota; class Bacteroidia; order Bacteroidales; family Bacteroidaceae; genus Alloprevotella. Next base: position 6,366 of record JABZGM010000049.1, read on the forward strand.
AAAGCGGTATAAATCGAAGGACACGGTGCTAAATGCTGACTGCTGAAGCCGCTGCCAAGCCTGCTTGCGCGACTCATCGTCATGGGGACAGAGCAAAACAAAGACTGCCGTGGGGGCTAACACTGCTGCTGGAGGGGACTTCTCAGTCGCCTCGACAGAAACGTCCGACGTTTTCAAAAAAATCTCCGACGTTTTTTGGAAAATCTCCAACGTTTTTGGAAAAATCTCCGACGTTTTTTGGAAAAACTCCAACGTTTTTTCTGAAACGTCCGACGTGCTTTCTCAAAGCTCCGATTGTTGAGGGCATTTATGCCCTGATGGCGGGCTCACCACTCAGATGCAAAGGCGAAAATAGCGGTTGGCAGTTCCGCAATAAGGACGGTCCGCGCTCCGCTCGCTCTGTTGACACTGGGTGCATTCTCAAACATTGTTCACAAACTACCCATTATGAAGTCACTTTTTTTGTCCACCTTCGGCTTGTTCTCGGCACTGTGTGTTGGCGCGCAAACTCTGGCTCCTTTCGACAGAAGCCATGTTGCTACCTTCGGCTTGAACAATCCTGCCGACACGACCCTACGTTATGCGCCAGAAGTGGCAAATACCTACACGGCTTTCGAGCAACCGCTCTTCCCCACTTTGGCAAACATGGTGCCTTATCGCATTCCTGCCATCGCAGTTACGCGAAATGGCACGCTCATCGCCGTGAGTGACTATCGCCCCTGTGGAGCAGACATCGGTTTGGGTCGGGTGGACCTGCGCTATCGTCTGTCGAACGACAACGGACAGACGTGGTCGCCACAATACATATTGGCACAAGGCGATGGCGTCACTGGTAGTCGCAAGTGCGGTTATGGCGATGCTGCCATCGTAGCCGACCGCAAGAGCAATGAAGTGGTGGTGGTTTGTGTCACGGGCAACACGGTTTATGGTCACGGTACTACGACACGTCAGAATCCCAACCGCGTGGCAGTGCTCCACAGCGCGGATGGCGGTCGCACTTGGTCGCGTCCAGCAGAAATAACAGAGTCTATTTATGGACTTTTCGACCAAAGTCAGCTCGGTCCTGTGCAGTCACTCTTCTTCGGCAGTGGTCGCATCTGTCAGAGCAGTCGCATCAAGGTGGGCAAATACTACCGACTTTATGCTGCCCTCTGTGCACGTCCTGGCGGTAACCGCGTGGTTTATTCCGACGACTTCGGACGCACATGGCATTCGCTCGGCACCATCCACACCTCGCCTGCGCCAAAGGGCGATGAACCTAAGGTGGAGGAATTGCCCAATGGCGATGTCGTGCTCTCTAGTCGTGCCTATGGTGGACGATTTTTCAATGTGTTCCACTACATGTCGCACAAGAATGCCACTGGCACTTGGGATGCTGAGGCTGTGCACTCGGCAGAAGTGGCAGGCGGCGTGAAGGCGTTGCAAAATAGCACCAATGGGGAAATCCTCATCGTCCCAGCGGTGGAGCGCGCCACAGGCAAGAAGCTGCCCCTCGCTCTGCAGTCTGTGCCCCTCGGTCCTGGTCGCGCCAACGTAGGTGTCTATTATAAACCCCTACACACAGACCAGGATTACGCTACGGGCAAAGATTTCGCCCAAAACTGGAGCGGACCTTTCCAAGTGTCCACTAATCTCAGTGCCTACAGCACCATGGTGCAGCAGCAAGATGGTCGCATTGCCTTCTTCTATGAGGAAGAAACTTATGGCAAAGGATTGAGTTACACCAATATGTATCGCCCTCTTACCTTAGAACAAATCACAGGCGGAAAGTTTGCGCCTATTTCCACCCAAAAAGCGAATAAGAAACGTGTGGCAAACCGCTAATCTCTGGCGTGATTTTCCCACTTCTAGTCTTTCATACTCAGCACAGCGCGCTGGCTCTCGTAAATGATTGCCTGCGTCGTGCCACAACACTCTGAACACTGAGCAAAGGTGCAATCCCATTGTACCTTTGCTTTGACACATAAGATAAGCATTCAGTTCATGGCTCTTCAAATTTACAACACCCTCTCTCGCACAAAAGAAGTCTTCAAACCCATTCACGAAGGTCGCGTAGGCATGTATGTGTGTGGACCCACCGTCTATGGCGATGCCCACCTCGGACACGCGCGTCCTGCCATCACCTTCGACCTCCTCTTCCGTTACCTCAAACACTTGGGATATGCCGTGCGCTATGTCCGCAACATCACCGATGTGGGGCATTTGGAACATGATGCCGACGAGGGTGAGGACAAAATTGCGAAAAAAGCTCGATTGGATCAACTCGAACCCATGGAAGTGGCGCAATTCTATACCAACCGTTTCAATGCAGCTATGGCACAGCTCAATGTGCTTCCTCCTTCCATCGAACCTCATGCTACGGGACATATCATCGAACAAATCGAACTGGTGAAGCAAATTCTCGCAGCAGGTTATGCTTATGAAAGCAATGGTTCGGTCTATTTCGACGTGGTGAAGTACAACGAAGACTATAAATATGGTATTCTTTCGGGACGTAATCTCGAAGAAGTCCGCGATGCGAGTCGCGAACTCGATGGCGTGGGCGAAAAGCGCCACCAAGTGGACTTTGCCCTTTGGAAAAAAGCCAGTCCTGCGCACATCATGCGTTGGCCCTCTCCTTGGGGCGATGGATTTCCTGGTTGGCACTGCGAGTGCACAGCCATGGGACGCAAATATCTCGGTGAAGAATTCGACATCCACGGCGGTGGTATGGACTTGATGTTCCCACACCACGAGTGCGAAATCGCACAATCTCAAGCCTCGCAAGGACATGCCATGGTGCACTATTGGATGCACAACAACATGATTACCATTGCCGGTAAGAAGATGGGCAAGAGCTACAACAATTTCATCACCCTCGATGAGTTCTTCTCGGGCAGTCACGAATTGCTCTCCCAGCCCTTCTCACCGATGACGATTCGTTTCTTCATCCTTCAGGCGCATTATCGTTCCACGCTCGACTTCAGTAACGATGCGCTCCTAGCTTCGCAAAAGGGACTCGAACGTTTGATGGATGCCCTCCATGCTTTCGATCGCATCACCCCCTTGGCAGAAGGTGAAACGCCTAAGGGCGAGGTGGTAAGTGCAGAGTGGGTGGCAGATTTGCGCCAACGCTGCTATGATGCGATGGACGATGATTTGAACAGCCCCATCGTGATTTCCTATCTCTTCGAGGCTTGCCGCACCATCAACTCATTGGCGGACGGCAAAATGTCGATTGCTGCCGAAACATTGGCTGCACTCCGCGAGGTGTTCCACACCTTCTGCTTCGATATCCTCGGTCTCACCGCAGAAGAAGGCGGAAATGCAGCTCGCGAAGCCGCCTTCTCTTCTGCCATCGACCTCTTGTTGGAAGTGCGCGCTAAGGCAAAAGCCAACAAAGACTGGGCAACAAGTGACCAAATTCGCGACCAACTGGCAGCTCTCGGCTTTGCTGTGAAAGACACCAAAGACGGTGCCACTTGGAAACTCGAACGATAACCCACAAACTTTCCTTAGAGCACTCCGACTTCTTGGAGTGCTCTGAGTTTTCCCATCCCCCAGAGTTGGCATAAACCCCAGAACATCATGTCAGATTTTCCACATACTTCGCCCTCAAACGGACAGTCCTCTGCTGCGAATGGAGCCGCTCACGTGGCTCATGGAGAAATACGCGCAGCAAAAGGAGCTTCTTCTGCTGCGGACGGATTTTTCTCCACTGCACAGGGGGATTCTAGCCCCACGCAAGCAGAAGATGAACGCTGGATGCGACGTTGTCTCCAACTAGCCCGACAAGGCGAACTCACCACGGCTCCTAATCCCATGGTGGGCGCGGTGATTGTGTATGGCACTGGTGCAGATGCACGCATCCTTGGCGAAGGTTATCATCTTCGTCCTGGTGAAGGGCATGCAGAAGTATTGGCGTTTCGTGCTGTTCGTCCCGAAGATCGTCCCCTCCTTGCCGAAAGCACCATCTACGTCACCCTAGAACCTTGTTCGCACTACGGGCGCACTCCGCCTTGTTCCGCCTTGATTATCAAAAACAAGGTGAAACGTTGCGTCATCGGCTCTGAAGATCCTTTCCGCAAAGTCCGTGGTCGCGGCATAGCCATGCTGCAAGAAGCCGGCATTGAGGTCACAGTGGGTGTGCTGCGCGAGGAGTGCATTTATCTCAATCGCAAATTCTTTTGCCAAAACGTGTTGCGTCGCCCCTTTATCACCTTGAAATGGGCTGCCACCTCCGATGGGTTTATCGACCGTTCGCGGAGTTTGGATGAAAACGGCGAAGTGTCTGCAGCACCGCTCCGACTTTCTTCTCCATCTTCCCTATTGCGTGTGCATCACTTTCGCGCCACGCACCAAGCTATCCTAGTGGGGCGCAAAACTTTCCAACTCGATGCCCCAAAACTCAATGTTCGCTGCTGGCCCGGGGCTTCTCCCCTCCGTTGCGTCTTGGGCAGTGTGGATGAACGTGCGCTTTCTGCTGGTTTTCAAGCCTATGCCGATATAGACTCCTTGCTCGAAGGACTGCGTCTCGATGGCGTGCAGTCGCTTTTTGTGGAAGGGGGACAAGCCACCCTCCAAAGTTTCATAGAGCGCGACCTATGGGATGAGGCGTGGGAAGAGATTTCTCCGCAGCGCATTGGCGAGGGCGTGCCTGCTCCCACGATGCCCCACGTCTTCACCGCGCAAGAAGAAGAGCATTTCGGTCGCACCTATCGCCACTGGCTCAGCCCTGTTTTGACGAAAAACTATGTTGATTTCTAGCCTTTCTCTCTGACGATTGCTAGTCAATCTCCGTAGGTTGCCAGTACATTTCCTAGCCATTCTGTTGGCAACTCCTTTATTTGGTAACTACCATCAGAATTTACTCCTCTACCTCTCAAGCCTTTTTTTTACACATCCAATATGTCACATCTCACTTTCCGTATTTCACGCATCGCTGCTCCGTTGTTTGCGTGTTTCTTAGGTCTATTTGCACTTGCTTCCTGCGGCAACATGAGCGAGAAAGAGCTACAAACCACCTGCGCTTCGGGCGTGGTGATGGTTCAAAATCGCGCGTACTACGAAATTCGTATCCCAGGCATGGAGTCGCTCTACTTCACTTCCTTCGATTCGGACGATGATTTAGAAAATCTCACCGATGATTTGAACGATATCAAACCATCGGAAGGCTATGGCACTGGCTTCTTTGTGAGCAAAGATGGGAAGATCGTGACCAACAATCACGTGGTGAGTGGAGAAAACAAGAAAGAAGCTGTGAGCGAAGCCTTAAATCAGCGTATCTCTTACATATTGTCGAGCTATATTCGAAGCTCTCAAGAGTTCAGTGAGTCGGTAGAGGAGGCGGAGAATGCCTTAGAAAATTTCGATGGCGACGACACAGAGCTCATGGAACTCCAAGAGCGCTTGGACAACTTGCGCCAACAAAAGACAGAACTTGAGAATAAGGTGCGACGACTCGTCAACATCAATCTCAATAGTCTCCGACTGGTCTACCACAACGAAGTGGGCATCGTGCAAAATCATACCATGACCACGGGCACAAACTCCTTCCAGCCTTGCACTGTCCTCCGCACGGATGCTGAACACGACCTAGCAGTGATTCAACTCAAAAACCAGGTGACGCCTGCCAACTCCTACATTTTCACCATTCCTGCCAAAGATCCGCTCATCGAGTACTCCTTTGCAGAGCGAATCTCTCAGAAGTTGGGCAACGACAAAAACGAGCAACTCTTCATGCTCAGCTACAATCTCGGTCCACAACTCGCAGTGACGAAAGAAGGCATCCAAGCGCAATTCAATAAAGGCTATGTGAGTCAAACTTCTTCCGACAAAATTCTCTATAGCATTCCCACATTGCCTGGTTCGAGTGGTTCTCCCGTCTTCAATGCCAAGGGAGAATTAGTGGCAATCAACTATGCGGGGGTCCGTGATACGCAAAGTTTCAACTATGGAGTGCCGG
>JABZGM010000004.1:0-24790 GCA_015259235.1 Alloprevotella sp.
GACGGCGATCTTCGTAGCGGTCTTTGCGGTCGAAGGATTTGCGGTCTCTGTCGAAAGGTTTGCGGTCTCTGTCAAATGATTTGCGCTCTCTATCGAAAGGCTTACGTTCTCTGTCGAAGGAGCGTTCACCACGATCGGAGAAGTCGCGGTCGTCTTCGTCATTGAAGCGTTTGCGAGAAAATTCGCGTTTGCGACCATCGCGGAAGCGACCCTTTTCGCTCATGCGCTGACGTTCGGCATCGGTCTTCACCTCGTTGCCTTCTGCACGGAACTGGTCGAGCTTGCCATCGAAGGTGACATACTTGCGGAGTTCGCAGTCGAGAGATCCATTGTTGAGCGGTACGCGGAAAGAGGGGCGTAGGCGCATGTCGTCGAACAATTCTTCCTTAGAAGAAATCACCCACGCATCGCAACCTTGGCAGTCTTTCTTGAGCTTGGTGCCGAGTGTGCGGTAGATTTGTGAGAGGTCTTCGGGACGGAGACGCTCACCATAGGGAGGATTGGTGACGATGATAGCCTTTTCGCAGCCTTCGGGAAGGACGAAGTCGCGGATGTCGCGCTGCTCGAGAGTGATGAGGTCTGCCACTCGTGCAGCCTTGGCATTGTCTTGTGCAGCTTCGATGGCGCGGAGATTGAGGTCGTAGCCGTAAATCTTGTGATTAAACTCACGTTCGTGGCTGTCGTCGTCGAAGATGTTGCTGAGGAGTTCGGGATTGAAGTCTTTCCAGCTTTCAAATCCAAACTTGCGGCGGAAGATGCCAGGATAGATGTTGCGTGCCATGAGGGCGGCTTCCACTAAAATTGTACCCGATCCGCAGAAAGGGTCGATGAAATCGCTGTTGAAGTCCCAGCCACTCATCTTGACCAAAGCTGCTGCGAGCACCTCGTTGATGGGAGCTTCCACCGTAGCCGTGCGATAGCCACGGATGTGGAGGCTTTCTCCGCTGGAGTCCAAAGAGAGCGTGCAGCTGTCTTCTGCAATGTGCATGTTGAGGCGGATGTCGGGATTGGCAACGCTGATGTTGGGACGCTTGCCCGTATTTTCCATGAAATAGTCGACAATCGCATCTTTGACCTTGTAGGCAACAAACTTAGAATTGCGGAATTCGGTGCTATAAACGGTGGTGTCTACAGCAAAAGAAGTGTCGAGATCGAGAATTTCGTTCCACTCAATTCCCTTCACTGCCTTGTAAACAGCTTCCGCATCCTTGGCGTGGAAGTGGAGAATGGGCTTCAACACTCTGACTGCCGTGCGGAGGCAGAAGTTGGCACGGTACATCATTTCTTGATTACCCGAGAAAGAGACCATGCGGCGACCGATTTGCACGTCGTCGGCACCGAGTTCGATGAGTTCCTGTGCCAAAACTTCTTCTAGACCTTGGAAAGTTTTGGCGATGAGTTCAAAAGTTTGTTGCATTAAATGGGCAGTTATTGCAGATAGACTGGCGAATGTATAAGCTAGTAAGGAGCAAAAATACAATTTTGTGGCGACTACACCAAAGAATCGGCGCAATATACGCGCAAAGAGAGTGCAATCTCTAGAAAATATAGAGATTGTACCCTCTTTTTCTCATCAGTGTTGCACTGAGGACTGTAGAATGCGGTACTCGCGTTAGACTTGTTGGAAAGCAGCAAAGATGGCTTCGGCAGTCTCTGCCATTTTTTCTGGTGCAACTTCCAATTTGGGTTTGCGGAAATCCATATCTCCTTCTTCTTTCAAGGGAATGAGATGGATGTGAGCATGCGGTACTTCAAGTCCAATCACAGCCATACCCACTTTGCGGCAGGGAAGCACCGACTGGATGGCGCGCGCTACACGCTTGGCAAAGACCTGATATTCGGCAAGGAGTTCATCATCAAGGTCAAAGATATAGTCTGTTTCTTGACGTGGTATCACCAAGGTGTGACCGAGCGCTACGGGGTTGATGTCGAGAAAAGCGTAGAACTTGTCACTCTCTGCGCATTTATAAGAGGGGATTTCTCCAGCAGCGATTTTGGAAAAGATGCTCATATTCAATGGATATATAGAAGATTCATTTGAAATGTCTAAAATGACGAGTACGATTATGGATTATTTGCGACTACCCACTACTTGTGGTTGTGGAGCGTGCAGATTCTCTTTATTTTCTAGGGTTTGCACTGTTCCGCGGATGCCATTCCATGACCAAGCATCGAAGGGATCATTAAAGTCACTGAGCCCATAGTTACCCCAGAGGCTATAGTTCAACTTGCGGAGATTGAATTGAAAACGAGAATCTCCTGCATATCCTGTGAAATAGCGGTTATTGAGTTCGTAGTCATAGATACGTACGTTGAGTGCAGGTTCTCCTGGATAGTTGAGATAAAGCACTCTACCAATCACCTCCCACACAAAGTGGTGATAGCGTTGGCGAAGCGGTCCGTAGTTATAGAAGTCAATTTGCTTCCCGGTGCCGCGTCGAGCATTCCAATAGTCGCTTTGGAAGAGAATATAAGAATGGGTGGCGTCAAATTGCGTTGCGCGCTGCGTATAAGGATTGACAGCGGTGTAGTACATACCGAAGTCGCCTTGCCATTCTCCAGCGATGATATTGGAGCGCACGCGGTCGCCATCGTATTCGTTGTCGATGTAAAGCTCACAAGAGGAGAAACTCAGCATTACCAGCATTAACATTGCGCAAAACGCGAAGAGGGAATTTATTTTCTTCATAATTTAGGGTTGCTATGTGGAAAAAGGTGGATGTCTTAGAAGCAAATGTAAGGTATTCGCTGTTGATTGCCAAACTTTTGCCATAGAAAAACGCTTTCTCCCATCAAATTTTACATTTTAGAGGAGAAAGCGTTGTCTTAAGTTGGTGAATTATCCACTAATCTCTGTGAGAAGAGGGGAAAATCCCCAATATTGTTGCACTCCATTGGGAGTGTTCTCGTTAATCAACGGAGATTTTGAGAATCTCAAGCTGAATCACGCCACGAGGCGTTTGTGCATCTACCACGTCGCCCACCTTGTGACCAAGCAAGGCTTGTGCGATGGGAGTGGTGCTCGAAATTTTTCCTGCGCGAAGGTCAGCTTCACTTTCGGAAACAATGGTGTATTTCATCACTGCACCAACCTTCACATTCTTCATCTCCACAGTAGAGAGGATTTGCACCACGTCGGTGCGAATCTTGGAGGTGTCGATGATTTTAGCAGTTGCGATGGTCGCTTTGAGTTCATTGATTTTAGTTTCGAGAATTGCTTGGGCTTCTTTTGCTGCATCGTATTCTGCATTCTCGGAAAGGTCGCCCTTATCGCGTGCTTCTGCAATGGCAGCAGAGGCAGCGGGACGGTCGATTTGCTCCATGTGTCGGAGCTGAGCCACGAGCTTGTCGTAGCCTTCTTGGGTCATATACGCCATGTTGATGTGATATGTCTATCTTATGGGTTGCTAATTAGGGAAGCGCTTCTCAAGATTGGGAAGGAGCTTCTAATCGGTAGGAAGAAAAGGCTTATGCCTCTTGGGAGTGGGATGAAGGAGCGGGAGCAGCATTGCCACCTTCCTTGTTTTCTCCCTGTGAGGTGTTGGAGCGATTACCACCACGGCGGCGGTTGTTTCCACCACGACGTCCACCGCGCGAACGATTGTTCTTGCGCTTTTCTTCGGGGTTGCTAGCCTTTGCCACTTCATTTGCCTTTGTCGCATTAGCTTCATTAGCTTTTGAGGCACTGGTTTCGCTAGATGGAGTGGTGTCCACTACCATGAAATCATCAATGTCTACATCGAGTTGGAAGGTTTCAGCCAATTCTTGCTGCATCTTCTTCACTTGACGTTGACGCGCTTCTTCCTTGCGCTTCTCCGCTTGTTCTTGGAGCTTGCGTTCTGCCTTCTGAGCGCGGTGGCTCTGCTCGGCTGGAGGCAGAGTCGTGTTGGTGAAGTCAGCCGCGCTTTGTCGCTTGTTTTGACGACGCGCGCGCTTCTTCTCTTGCTCAGTACGCACACGAGGAGCAGGCTCTTCGGTGGTGTTGGCAGCTTCCTTGTTCTCTGCTGCTGTATGCACTTCGGAGTGCTCAGTAGGCTCTTGAGTCACTGCTTCCACAGCTACAGTAGGTTCTTCCGTTGGCTCTTCAGTGAGGATAGTTGCTACCGCATCTTCCTTCAATTCTGATGAGGGAGCTATAGCATCACGGAAGTTTTGAGGAACAGCTTCTGTTGTGTTTGCCAAATTATTGGGCATTTCAGGCACCACTTCTTCCTTTTCAGGAGCGGGTACTGCGTTCACCTCCTCATGCTTTGCACTTTGAGGAGCCACTTGAGCCACTTCTACTGAGTTGGTAGATTGTTCCGTAGTGAAAGAATGAATCTCCTCTGTAGAAATAGGAGTAGCAGCAGGAGTGATTTCGCAAGCGTGGTCGGCTGCTTCTGTCCACTGATCCAGCTCTTGTTGTAGGTCTTCAAGAGTCGCCTTCGGAGTCTCAGGGACAGGTTCGGTAGCCACAGCTTGTGGTTCTACTATTAAGTTTTGCTGCTTTTCTTCGGGCAATTCCACAAACTCGACTGTAATGAGTGTGGGTGTTTCTTCTTGCTTTTGAACCTTCTCCTTGCTTTGATCCACAGCAGGAGTTGTCATTACTTCTTCAGCCGTTGCCTCTGTTGTTGGGTTAGGTGTAGGCTTTACAACTTGCTTAGCACGGGGTTTTTCTGTAGAGAGCGTGGGGGCATTCTTTTCAGCTTCAACTTTTGTTTCTGCTAGGGCTGTTACCACTTTAGCTACTTTTTCTGTGGGTTTTTCAGTAGCTTGTTGAGGTGCCTCTGCCTTTACTTCAGACTTTTGCTGAACCACCGCATGCTTGTTGGATTTCTGTTCACAAGTGGCAGCTTTCTGTTCGTTACGTTCTTCTTGAATTACGGGTTGAGTTGTGCGTTCTTCACGTTCGCTCTTACGCTCTGAGCGTTGATTTTGCTGCTCTTTGTCGGCATTTTTACGTTCCTCACGATTGTGCTTTGAATTGTCGCGCTCATTCTTACGCTCCTCCTTGTCAGATTTGCGTTCATTGCGCTTTTCTTCACGAGCCGCATTTTCGTTCTTTCGCTGGTTGCGCTCTTCGCGTTCAGCGTTGTCGCTGTTGCTCTTGCGTTCGTTGCGATCGGCTTTCTCATTTTTGCGCTCGTTTTTGCGCTCAGCACGTTCGCCACGATTGGTGTTGCGCTCATTCTTAGCCGTACTGCGCTCTTGGGCTATCTGCTCGTCGATTTCAGAGATATGAGGAAGGGCAAAAAACTCCTCCGCTCCCATAGCGGTACGTTTCTCTTTGGCACGGAACATTGCATCCAAGAAGTCTGCATCACGACGCATCTGGGTGAGTGCGTCTTTGGCTGCTGCTTGGTGGCTCTCTTTTTTAGAAAATCCCTTGCCTTCTCCAGCAGGGATACCTTCAATGACCACAGTGGTGTGGAAAGATGGGCTTGTGCTGTTAGAATTGTTGGAGATGTTGTCGACAAAATCAAGGTGGATGCGATTTTTCTGCTTCCATTCCAAGAGTTTACTCTTGAAGTTCACCTCCTTATTTGCCACCGTGTCGAGGTCAAGGACTGCACCGATGATGCGTTTCTCGACAAATTGAAACGCATAGCGGAAACCGCGGTCGAGATAGATGGCACCCATGAGGGCTTCAAAACTGTTGCCCTCGAGATAAGAATTGTGGGTGCGACCATGTGTTTGGCTTTGGATGAGGCGGTCGATTCCCAGTTCTTTCGCCAGTTTGCCGAGCGATTCGCGGGAAACGATTTTAGAGCGCGTGTTGGTGAGAAATCCTTCGCGCTTGTTGGGATATTGTCGATAAACGATGTGGCTCACGACCGTTTCGAGCACGGCATCGCCGAGGAACTCCAGACGTTCGTTGTTGAGAGGCTTATTGCCGGTCTTCTTAGAGCGGTATTCGTGAGATTTATGGGCAAAGGCTGTGCGGTACAAATCGATGTTGTGCGGACAGAAACCCATGATTTGATAGAGGGCGGAGCGAAACTCTTTGTCTTTGCTAAAAAAGAGTCTGGCTCTGTCGAAAATATTTTTCATACGGAGTGGAAGTTGGGCGACACAAAATAGTTTTGTACGCTTAACCGATACGAGGTATCAGCCAAGCGTACAAAGAATTATATCAAAAGTTTGTGCGATGTGTCGACCAGACTGGGATTAGTCTTGATACTTCTTCACGATGCAGCAGGCATTGTGACCACCAAATCCGAAGGTGTTGGAGAGGGCAGCACGCACAGTGCGTTGTTGAGCCTTGTTGAACGTGAAGTTCATGTTGTAGTCAATGTTTTCATCGCGGTCGTCCTCATCGTGGTTGATGGTGGGAGGGATGATGTCGTTTTGCACTGAGAGGCAGCAAACGATAGCTTCCACTGCACCAGCAGCACCGAGGAGGTGACCTGTCATAGACTTAGTAGAGGAGATGTTGAGCTTGTAAGCATGCTCGCCAAATACCTTGCTGATAGCTTTTACTTCTGAGGGGTCGCCCACAGGAGTTGACGTACCATGCACGTTGATGTAGTCGATGTCTTCGGGGTTGAGCTCAGCATCTTGGAGGGCGCGTTGCATCACGAGGCTTGCACCGAGACCTTCGGGGTGAGAAGCGGTGAGGTGGTGAGCGTCGGCACTCATGCCGGCACCTGCCAATTCGCAATAAATCTTCGCACCGCGAGCCTTAGCGTGCTCGAGTTCTTCGAGGATGAGAATACCAGCGCCTTCGCCCATCACAAAACCATCGCGGCTTGCGCTGAAGGGACGGCTTGCGCGTGTGGGATCGTCGTTGCGGGTAGAGAGCGCGTGCATAGCATTGAAACCACCAAGTCCACCAGGGCTGATAGCTGCTTCAGCACCACCAGTGACCATCACATTAGCTTTGCCCAAACGGATGAGGTTGAAGGCATCAGCAATGGCGTTGGTCGAAGAAGCACAAGCCGAAGTTGTGGTGTAGTTGGGTCCGTGGAATCCATATTGGATGGAGATGCGACCAGATGCAATGTCTGCAATCATCTTGGGGATGAAGAAGGGGCTAAAGCGAGGTCCCTTTTCTTCGTGGGTGCATGCGTATTCGCTGATTTGTTCTTCAAAGGTGTGGATACCACCGATGCCCACGCCGAGCACCACGCCGATATTGTCTTTATCGACAGTCTCAAGATCCAAACCGCTGTCTTTCACAGCTTCCATTGCTGCCACGAGTGCATATTGCTCATAGAGGTCCATTTTGCGAATCTCTTTGCGGTCAATGAAATCTGCTGCCTCAAAATCCTTGATTTCGCAGGCAAAATGCGTTTTGAACTGAGAGGCGTCGAATCCTTTGATAGGTGCGGCACCGCTTACACCCTTGAGAAGGTTGTCCCAAGTAGATTGAATATTGTTACCAACAGGGGTAATTGCACCAAGACCGGTGACTACTACTCGTTTAAGTTCCATTGTGAGTGTGAGTTGAGGTAGTGAAGAATAACTTCTACGCTTAATTGCGCGGAAGCTAGTCTGCGCTAACGCAGTAAACTAAATGTGCTAATATGTAGGCAACACAAGGAGCCTGTACACATTAGCACATTCAATCTGCAAGGTGGTCGTGCGTGGCGACCTTTCCTTTTTGGCGCAGGCTAAGATTACTTGGCGTTAGCTTCGATGTATTCGATAGCCTGACCTACAGTAGCGATCTTTTCAGATACTTCTTCGGGAATAGTGATGTTGAATTCCTTTTCGAGATCCATCATGAGCTCTACTGTTTCGAGAGAGTCAGCACCGAGGTCGTTGGTGAAGCTTGCTTCGTCCTTAACGTCAGCTGCGTCAACGCTGAGCTTCTCAACGATGATAGCCTTTACTTTTTCTGCAATTTCAGACATGATTGTTGTTATTTTTGATGAGTAAAATTATCTATTTACGTAATTACGGCTGCAAAGGTAAGCCTTATTTTCAATACTCACAAATAATTAGAGAGGAAAATGCACATTTTTTGCGCAAATATCCCCTGTTTGTGCATTTTTCACCCCGTTTTTGGCATTTTACCAGCAGCTTGAAGGTTCGAAAGGGTGCACAAACCTACGCAATGTGCTATGATAGTGGCGTGCGAGGGCTTAGCGTACGGCGATACACTCGATTTCCACACGAGCATTCTTGGGTAATGTCTTCACTGCTACGGCAGAACGAGCGGGGAAAGGAGCAGAGAAATAAGTGGCATACACTTCATTCATCGCTGCGAAGTCTGCGAGATCTGCCAAGAATACTGTAGTCTTCACCACATTGGCGAGGGTGAGACCGGCTGCTTCGAGCACGTGCTTGAGGTTGGTGAGCGATTGGTGGGTGAGGGCTTGGATGTCGCCTTCTGCAAATTCGCCTGTTGCAGGATCGATGGGGAGTTGTCCGCTTACGAATACCATGCCACCAGCTTCGATGGCTTGAGAATAAGGACCGATGGCGGCTGGAGCTTGGTTGGTTTGGATGGGAGTTTTCATTGTAGTGGTTTGTTGTGGAGGACATTCCTCCGTGTGACAAGTGCAAAGGTATGAAATGTTATTGGAAACACCGAGAGTCTGTCCGAAAAAACAAATGAATGCTATGTACAAACAGCGATTCTGTAAAGATTAAAAAGCGAAGACAGTGAAACGCTGGTGAATAGATTTGCGAGTTTGTGGAATGTTTTGTATTTTTGTGAGTGCAAGAAAAAGACAAAGAACGAAAAACGGATCGTTGCTTTGTTGAATGTTTTTTCGTAGCACTTAAATACTTAATATAAATGTCCTCATTCCCAAAATTGCGTCGTGAACTTGAATCTGCAGTGGGTAAACCGCTGCAAACTTCAAGAGATTTTGATTGTCTCTCCAGAATGATTGCGGAGCGGATGCGAGAACGCATTTCGCCAACTACACTCAAACGTTTGTGGGGGTATCTTAATGAGGAAAATAACCCTCGGAAATATACGCTCAATCTGTTGTCACGCTTTTTAGGTTATCGTGATTTTGAGCATTTCAGTCAGCAGCAAGGAGTGGTGCAGAGTGGTTTTGTGGAGTCTGCTGTACTTTATACTGATGAATTGTGCAAAGGCGACAAAGTGTTACTCAGTTGGGCACCCAATCGCAGGTGCGAATTGCGCTATTTGGGAGAAAATAAGTTTGTGGTGGAGAGTGTGCTTAACTCAAAACTTATGGTGGGTGACACGTTTGTGTGTGCTCAGTTTTTTCAAAAAGAATTGCTCATCGTTTCTCAACTCACGAGAGAGGGAAAAATGATGGGCAACTATGCTATGGGAAAACAAGGTGGTGTGATGTGGAGCGAAATCTAGAGCATGAGATTTGCTGCTTATTTTGTCGCCTTTTTGCGTAGAGAATACGCTTCATAGTATTTCTTTAATTGCGCCATCCAGTGATTGCTGTGATGGTTCATCGAATAAAACATCAATTCGGCATAAATCGCGTTTTGAATCGTTTCATCAAAAGGTTGTTCATAGGCAAACTTTTTGATTTTAGCATAATACGTGTCCATTACACCGTCCATCTTTTTGTTTAGTCGCATATATCCCTCATCGGTGTTCCAGTCAGGGTCTTGCATCAAGGTTTGCATTTCCTTTGCATTGTCATCAATGAGGCGTTTTCCACGTTCCAACGCAGTTCGCGATGCATCATTTCCCCAACCCAACCCTGCATTCGGTACTGTTTTAGAAGCTGTGGTTTGTGTTGAAGGAGATTTCCCAGTGGAAGCAGAACTTTGTGAAGCCGTTCGAGCAGATGGTGAAGAATTCGGAGAATTTGGCGAAGCAGAATGCGAAGCCGATAGAGAAGGGTCCGAAGATTTAGATGCAGAAGTGGGATTATGTTGCGAAATATTCTCGTTTTGCTGCGAATTGTTTGTTTCTTTTCCTCCTATTTCTTTTTTTTCTCCTGTACCCAGGATGTTCCTTTCATTTTCAAGTGTTTTTGTCGCAGCATTTTCTGGTGCAGACCATTCAGGAAATTGTTGGCGCACCCATCCTCCACCGAGTACGATGGTGCAGATCCCGAAGAGAAGCACGGCAATCCATCTCCAGAAAAACATTTTTTCTGCAAGAAGCAGTTTTTCTGCCACTTCCTCCACGTTTTGAAAGCGCGAATCGAGCGAACCACAAGCACGTTGCACCACCGGATTCGACCACCTGCCAAGTTGGAAATCCTCGATGATGCGTCCCAAACTATAGATATCGGCACGCTGATAGTTGATAGTGGCTGAAGCCTCCACGGCTTCTACGGCTTCCACTTCCGGAGCTCTGTAACCCACCGTTCCAGCAGGCACTTTCATATAGTCGAAACTGTCGGTATCTGAGAGTCCGAAGTCAATGAGTTTTACGTTGTTGCCTCGGTGAGTCACCATAACATTCGAGGGTTTCAAATCGCGGTGAGCCGTTTGGTGTTGATGCACATAGCCTAATGTTGTGATCAACTGGTGAAGCACCCTCAGTTTTTCTTTCTTCGAGTGCGGTTCTTTCAGCCATTCTCCGAGCGTCACCCCATCAATCCATTCCATCACGATGCTCAATCCCAGTTTGTCCACCTCCTCGATGCTCACCACATTGACGATGTTTGGGTCTTGCAGCGACGCCATAATGTCAAACTCTTTGCGGAGCATCGACACAAAGGGTTCGGTGTTGCGCACCTTTTCCTCCAAACTTTTGAGCACCCACCAGCGCCCATTGCGGCGCGCTCGGGAGATGACATTGTATCCTCGTGCCGCAATGGTGCTGAAGTCGGTGAAAACGCTACTGGTTTCCACCACCTGTTGTTCCATAAATTCAGAAGTTGAGATGCTGTCTTGCTTCATTTAATCTTTTTGAAAAGTGTACTATCCAAAAAACAAATAGCAAATAGCGATAGCTGCAATGATGCCCGCAAGATCGGCTAGCAAACCAGCAGTAACTGCGTGTCGAGTGTGACGAACGCCCACACTGCCGAAGTAGACCGCTAAAATGTAGAACGTAGTGTCGGTGCTGCCTTGGAAAATGCACGAAAGACGACCCACAAACGAATCGGCACCCTGCGTCTGCATTGTATCGACCATCATACCGCGCGCCCCAGAACCTGAGAGAGGTTTCATCAAAGCTGTGGGAAGCGCACCCACCCATTGTGCATCGAGTCCGCATTGCGCAACACACCATTGCACCCCGCCGATGAGCGCATCCATCGCACCACTGGCGCGGAAAACCCCAATCGCCACGAGCATTGCCACGAGATAAGGGATGATGCGCACCGCAGTGTCAAAGCCCGATTTTGCACCCTCCACAAAGGTTTCGTACACATTGATGCGGCGGCGCATACCAGCGAGAAGGAAAGCAATGATGATGGAAAACAAAATCACGTTTGCCGCAGTCGTTCCCACCAAATTCATCATCTTTTCGTTGAGCGAAGCCATGCCATAGATGATGCCAGCCACCACCACACTCGCACCACCCAAAGTGAGCAACAGTGTGCGGTCCAATAGGTTGATGTGCTGAAAGATCGCAGTGACGATGATACCCGACAGCGTGGAGAAAAAAGTAGCCAACAAAATCGGAATAAACACATCCGTAGGATTTGCAGCGCCTTGTTGCGCTCGATACACCATAATAGAAATGGGAATCAGCGTCAATCCGCTCGTGTTGAGCACCAAAAACATTATCATCGCATTCGTAGCGCGCTCCTTGTTCGGATTCAGTTCTTGCAATCCCTCCATCGCCTTCAGTCCCAGCGGAGTAGCCGCGTTGTCCAGTCCCAACATATTTGCTGAGAGATTCATAAAGATGTTGCCCACCACAGGGTGCCCTTCTGGGATTTCGGGAAAAAGGCGTTTGAAAAGTGGTCCAAGCCATCGTGCCAATATCGCCACGACACCGCCCTTTTCACCGATGCGCATAATGCCCATCCACAGCGACAACACTCCCGTGAGTCCGAGAGAGATTTCAAAAGCCGTCTTGGCAGTGTCAAAGGTAGACGCCATAATGTTGGGAAACACTTCTGTGTCGCCAAAGAAGAGCAATTTCACCACTGCAATGACAAAAGCGATGAGGAAAAAAGCTAACCAAATGTAGTTGAGTACCACTGGAATGAAGAATTAGAAAGACGTTATTGGGGAATTATACCTTGTAAAAGAGGGCGCCATCGAAAGTGATGGCTTCGTCGTTGAGAAGTTGTGCGATGGCTTGCTGCACGCGGTGCTCGTCGAGGTGGGCAAACTGGAATTCACTGGCTGCATGTCCTTGTCCGTCTGCTAATACCTGAAGCAGTTGTGCGCAGAGTTCCTCGTTGCTGGTGGTCGAGAGTGGATGGTCTTGGCACACGTCGCAGAGACTGCAAGGCGTGGAGTCTGTCTCGTCGAAATAGGAGAGAAGCAGTTGGCTACGACAAGTGGTCGGGTCGGTGCAATAGGTGAGCATGCTGTTGATGCGGTGCTCATATTGTTCCAGACGCTTTTCGTAGACTTCTGGTGTGAGTGCCAATTTTTGTCCATCCACCCGAGGCGTGAGATAGGTCACTGTAGCCACATTCTTGCGAGGGATGTAGTGAATGATGCGCTCAGCGTTGAGTGCTTTGAGTGCATGATAGACTTGATGCTCGGTGAGATCGCACTTTTCGGCAAGGGTGGCTTCTTCGATAAAGATGTAGTCGGAGAAAATACCAGAGTATTGGCGCAAAAGTGTGGTGAGCACCTTGTCGCCACGGCGTGCGCGGAGGTGAATGCGGTAAAGTTCATCGCGCTGCACAATCATCATGATGCGCGATTTGGTGTCGTGTTTGTCGGTGTAGGACAGATAGCCGGCGCGCTCCAAGATGGTGAAGGCATTGACCACGGTGAGGGGGAAATGCTTGAACTTGGCGCAGAATTTTTCTAAATCAAATTCGCGAACTTTTCCCTCGGCTTCGCCCTCTCCAACTTGGAGAAAATAGGCTACATCGTCGTAAATCTCGCGCACCTTGTCTTTGGCAGGGAAAGTTTGTCCTATGCGTTGGGAGAGACTTCGGGTGTCACGGGCATTGAAGAGGAGGATGGAGCGAGCTGGTGCACCATCTCTGCCGGCGCGTCCAGCTTCTTGGAAATAGGCTTCGATGGAGTCGGGAGGGTCGAGGTGCACCACCAGTCGCACATCGGGTTTGTCGATGCCCATGCCGAAAGCATTGGTGGCAACCATCACACGAGCTTCGTCGCGTTGCCACGACTCTTGGCGAAAAGCCTTGTCTGCTGTGGGGAGACCAGCGTGGTAGTAGAGCGCGGAAAGCCCTGCTGCTTGGAGGGCGAGGGCTGTGTCGCGCGTGCCGCCACGCGAACGGGTGTAGACGATGGCAGAACCTTCACTTTGTTCCAAAAGTTGGATCAAATCTCCTAGTTTGTCGTCACTCATCTGCACGATATAGGTGAGATTGAGACGCGCAAAACTCATGCGGAAGACGCGTTTCTCTCGAAAGCGAAGTTGTTGTTGAATGTCATCTACCACGAGATTAGTGGCAGTAGCCGTGAGAGCGAGGATAGGTTTTTCTGGTAGTAGTTGGCGGATTTCCTTGAGTTGAAGATAAGAAGGACGGAAATCGTAGCCCCACTGCGAGATGCAGTGCGCTTCGTCCACAGCGATGAAGCTCACCTTCATATAGTTGAGCTTGAGATGGAAGAGGTCGGTGTGCAATCGTTCGGGCGAAAGATAAAGAAACTTGTAGCGCCCGAGAATCACATTGTCGAGTTCTTGGTTGATTTCATCGCGTGATAGCCCCGAATGGATGGCAGTGGCGCGGATGCCCTTCTTGCGTAGGTGTTCCACTTGGTCTTTCATCAGCGCAATGAGCGGAGTAATGACCAAACACGTGCCTTCCATCATCATGGCAGGCACCTGGAAGGTGAGACTCTTGCCACCGCCTGTGGGCATGAGTCCGAGCGTGTCGTGTCCTGCCAATATGCTTTCAATGATGTCGCGTTGGATGCCGCGAAAATCTGGGTAACCCCACACGCGCTGCAGCATGATGCGTGGATCGGTGGGAAGTTCGCCAGACTCGTCCGTGCCGATGGTAGCTACGGAAGGGAGTGCGGAGGAAGGTGGCACGTAGTCTGTCGGCATTTCTATGGGCGCACCCAACACCTCCTGCAGTTGTTGGTCAAGTGCAGAGAGAGAAAGTTCTTCGAGAGAGGAGTTTTCGCTCATGAGGTGGGAAGATGAATAGAAGTTGCCGGAGGTTTTCTCGTGCTGCGCTGAGAGATAAGTCCGACCGACTGTCAAGAGGCAGATAGAATGTGGCGCAACAGGGAGGGGGAGAGGGGGTGATGGTGTGTGAGAATGAGTGGCTATTCGCAGGGACGAATGTCCTCAATTTGCAGTTGCACTTCACCGCGTTTGTGGCTATTTTCTTCGATGGCGTAGCAGATGTCGAAAGCGCGACGCGTCTTGATGTAGCGAGCTTGCGAACTCTGTCCGAAGGCGATGCCGTTCATGATGGTGTTGGACTTATTGTCCACCAACTCGAGTTTGATGTGCTCTTGTCCGCGACCAACTACTTTGGAGGTGCCATAGTCGTAGACGCGGTGCGTGCAGAAGAGGGGACGCTCATTGCCAGGACCGAAGGGTGCGAATTTGCGCAGCTGTTGATAGAAATCGAAGTTTACATCTTGGAAATCTAAGACAGCGGTGATGTCAAGACTGGCTTGCGTCTGTTCGTCGAGGATGTGTTGGGTCACATATTCTTCAAATCTTCGGGTAAACTCCGCCACATTCTCCGCAGGGAGTGTGAGTCCGGCAGCATAAGGGTGACCTCCGAAATTCTCTAGCAAATCTGCACAGCTGTGAATGGCTTTGTAGACATCAAATCCAGTGACGGAGCGTGCAGAACCAGTCGCCATGTCGCCCGTGCGTGTCAAGACCACGGCAGGACGATAGTATTGTTCGGTGACGCGAGAGGCTACAATGCCGATAATGCCTTTGTGCCACTCTTCGTTGTAGACCACGATGGCACGACGTTCTTCCAAACCTTCCATCTGACTCACTTGGTTAGTGGCTTGTTCGGTCATTTGGCGATCGAGATCCTTACGCGCTTCGTTGTAGAGATTGATGTGCGAGGCTTGTTCTAGAGCTACTTGGTAATCTTTTTCCACCAGAAGTTGCACCGCTTCTTTTGCATTCTGCATGCGACCAGAAGCGTTGATGCGCGGTCCAATCTTGAAGATGATGTCGTTCATCGTGAGTTCTCGGTCGCGAAGTCCACACACTTCGATGATGGCTTGAAGTCCGATGGAAGGATTGGAGTTGAGACGTCGCAAACCATGGTGTGCCAGGATGCGATTTTCCCCCATTATTGGGACGATGTCGGATGCGATGGACACGGCACAGAGGTCGAGCAATTCATGGAGTCGGTTGAACTCAATGCCATTGTTGGCGGCAAAGGCTTGCATGAACTTGAACCCTACGCCACATCCTGAGAGGTGGGTATAGGGATATCGGTTGTCGCGACGTTTGGGGTTGAGAATCGCCACTGCAGGAGGGAGTACTTCGTCGGGCACGTGGTGATCGCAGATGATGAAGTCGATGCCGAGTTCTTTGGCATAGGCTATCTCGTCGATGGCTTTGATGCCGCAGTCGAGCACAATGATGAGCCGCACGCCCATTTCTGCCGCAAATTCCACTCCTTTGCGCGATACACCATAACCCTCATCGTAGCGATCGGGGATGTAGTAATCTATTTGAGAGTAGTGGTGGCTAATGAATTTATAGACCAAAGCCACTGAGGTGACGCCATCGACGTCGTAATCTCCATAGACCATGATGCGCTCCTTACGTGCTATAGCCTCGTTGAGACGCTCCACAGCCACCTGCATGTCGTTCATGAGGAAGGGGTCGTGGAGGTCGGTGAGTTGGGGGCGGAAGAATCTCCGAGCTTCGAAAGGAGAATAGATGCCACGATCACGCAACATTTGACCAAAGACGGGATGCACACCCACTTGTGCGGCAAGTCGGGTGGCTTCGCTGAATTCTTCTGGGGAAGGAGTGTGGTGGTTCCACTTATATATCATGGGGCAGGGGATTTTGTGGAGAGCAGTTCTCCCTGTGTGGAGATAGAAATCAGTTGGAAGCTATTTTTACCTTGACCCTGAATGAGGAAACATGCTTCGTAAATGAGGGGGCTCTTCATCTTTGGGTGATGCCCATTCTTCTTGAAACAATGAGGTGGAGGTTTCTAGCAACTGAACTGATAGACGAAATGAGTCGTATTTCGGCACGCTAAGTTAGTGATTTTTTTTGAGTTGTTGGTCGAAAATAGAGAGGTTTTTCCAGATAAAAAGCAAACCCACCCTTGTAAAACTGTTTACACGGGTGGGTTGTAAGGAGGGTGAGGGATGAACCTTGTGAGTTAGGGAGAAAGGGGTAGACCGTTTAGCTCAAAAGTTCTTTCACCTTGGTGCTAATGGCGCGACCATCTGCTCGTCCTGCCAAGCGTGCAGAGGCTACACCCATCACTTTACCCATTTCTTTGGGAGAAGTGGCGCCTACTTCTGCGATGATGTCGCGAAGTGCAGCGGTGAGTTCTTCATCAGTGAGCGGTTGGGGGAGGTAAGTTTCGATGACTGCTACTTCTGCCAATTCGCCTTCTGCAAGGTCGGGGCGATTTTGCTCCGTGTAAAGTTGGGCAGTATCGCGACCTTGTTTGGCAAGTTTTGCCAAAATCTTCATCGCAGCCTCGTCGGTGAGTTCACCATTGTTGCCAGGTGCGGTTTTGGCTTCGATGAAATACTTCTTGATGTTGCGCAACGCTTGGGTGCGCACTTTGTCTTTGGCCTTCATAGCGGCCATGATGTCTGTGCTGATTTGATCGAAAAGCATAGCAAAATAGTAGATTGATGGTGAATCAGTGAAGAGAGTTACAGTCTTTTTTGTGGGACTGCATTTACTCAAGCATAATCTCGATGGGATGACTGCTTCCTCCGATTTCGTGAAGTTTAACTAGGTCATTGTCTGTGCGGCGCACTGTGGCACGTGCCTCAAGTTGGTGCACCAGTTCTTCGTTGTCCAACTCTTCATCGGCAAAGATGTAGATACGCGGACGGCGGCGCGACTTTTCGTTATTGGGATCGTAGTAGCGACCTCGACGGTCGTCGCGAATCTTTTCTTGTTCGCGAGTTTGAGGAGTTTCTTCTTTCTCTTCTGGTTTTTTGTGGAAACCAGAGGCAATGACAATCACCTTAACTTCGTCTGTGAGTCGAGGGTCTTCTACAAATCCAGGCTTAAAGTCAGGATTGGTCTTGAAGCCTTTCATGAAGTCGTCTACTTCATTGAGTTCTTCAATCATGAGTGCGTTGCCCGTGCTCTCAGGAGGACTGAAGATGGCAAGGCGCAACGAGAGACTCTTTTGCACATCCGTGTCGTTGAGAAGGGGAGAGTGGAGTGCACTTTGGATGGCTTCACGCAGTCTGTGTTCTCCTCTGCCTTCGCCTGTAGCCATAATCGCAGCCCCACCTCCGCGAAGACAGGTGTCGACGTCTTGGAAGTCGAGGTTCATGCCGAAGAGTCCTTGGCGACCGCGCATCTTTATCACCTCTACGATGGAGTTTACCGCGTTTGTGAGCGTTTGGTCTGCCTTGCGGAAGGCGTTGAGCACTGAAAAATCGGAATATATCTCGAGCAATCGCTGATTGTTGATGACCAACAACGTATCTACTTCTTGTGCAATGCGTGCTACACCATCAAGGGCTTTGTCGATTTGCTTCGGCATTTCAAACTTGAAGGGGATAGTGACGATGCCCACGGTGAGGATGCCCAGTTTCATGGCTTCTCGAGCGATGATTGGCGCAGCTCCTGTGCCAGTGCCACCTCCCATGCCCGCCGTGATGAAGAGCATGTTAGTGTCGGTGCCGAGAGCCTTGATGATTTCATCCACGTGCTTCTCCGCAAGTTCAGCACCCTTCTCAGGGCGTCCGCCAGCTCCTAAACCCGGACCGAGCTGCACTTGGTGAGAGATGGGAGAATCTTCGAGTGCTTTGGAGTCGGTATTGCACACGATGAAGTGTACTCCTTCGATGCCTTCACGATACATGTTGGCGACAGCATTACCACCGCCACCTCCTACGCCAATGACCTTGATATTGGCAGGGAGAGCCGGTGCTGTAGGAGGCAATTCTATATCGAGAGACGAGTTGTATAATTGTTCAGACATATAGTGTGACGGCGTTAGGTGAAATAGATGATGCCTTGCGGTGAAGTACTTGTAAGGTGAATGCCGGAGAAGTTACAGCTGACGAAGGAGTGGAGATTAGCTTTCGATAATCTCCATACCTTGTGTCTTGCTGCGGATTTCACTGAGCTGTTCTTTGGTACGGCGGCAAGTGGGAATCGCTTCAACGAGAGAAATCAATTCTTCGTTTTCCAAATCTTCTGGTTCAAAGTGATAAATCTTGTAGAATCGTGGTTGAACTCCCTTTGGATTGTTCGTTTGGTAGTATTGTCCACGACGTTCTGCACGTTCGTTCTCCTCTTGAGCGTTGCGTTGCTCTTCTTCCGAATTCTTAGCTGCCAGGTGTTCTTCCATGCCAGGGATGGCATTAACGTCGAAGCCAGTGGCAAGAATCGTCACTTTCACCTTCTTACCCAAGGTGCGGTCGATAGATACCCCCCATTTGGTTTCGACATCCTTGCGGAATTCCGACATAAACTTGTCCACCTCGTTGATTTCTTCCATCATCAACTCTTGAGGTTCGTTGTCTTCGTCTGGGAGATCGTTGAAGGAGATCGAGAGGAGAATCTTTGTCGAACTCTTGATGTCGCGGTTATTGAGGAGCGGAGAGTTGAGCGCATCTTCGATGGCTTCTCTCACACGGTTTTCACCTTCTCCATATCCTGTGCTCATGAGGGCAATACCCCCTTGACGCAACACGGTGCAGACATCTTGGAAGTCAAGGTTGATGATACCATGCATCGTGATAATTTCTGCGATGGATCGTGCAGCCGTAGAGAGTGTAGTGTCCGCTTTTTCAAATGCCGAACGGAAGGTCAGGTCTGGATACACCGTGCGCAACAATTCATTGTTGATTACCAAGAGCGCATCTACCTCCTTAGCGATAGCATCTACTCCATCGAGCGCTTGGTCAATCTTCTTATTACCTTCAAATTGGAAGGGGATAGTAACGATACCCACGGTGAGGATACCGCGCTCTTTGGCTTCGTGTGCAATCACGGGGGCTGCGCCTGTACCAGTACCACCGCCCATACCAGCAGTGATGAATACCATCTTGGTATTAGCATCCAGCAAAGCACGGATTTGGTCGATACTTTCATTGGCAGCCTGACGAGCACGCTCGGGGCGGTTGCCAGCGCCAAGACCATCTTTTCCCAGTTGCACCTTGTAAGGTACTGGAGAATCCTGCAGCGCTTTGGAGTCGGTGTTGCAAACTGCGAAGTTCACCTCTTTAATACCCGTGCGGTACATGTAGTTTACGGCATTTCCACCGCCACCACCCACACCAATCACTTTGATGATGCTGGGAGTTGTGGCAGGATTGCCCATGTCTAGAATCATGTTGTCGCTGGGAACCTCGGGAGCTGTCTGAGGCACATCGACAGAGCTTGTTGCAGTCTCAGAAGCTTCGTTAGTATCTGGAAAAGAGACAGTGGTTTCAGTATCAAAACCCATATCGATGATGGGCGTCTCTTGGAAATTATCGTTATTCTCACTCATAGGTGTAGAGAAGTTAGGAAGAAGGGACTATGATGAAAAGGGAGAAATGGACTTAGCCACTAGCGTCAAGCGGAGGGTATCGAGTTGCTTGCGTTAAACTCAAAAGGGAGGGATGTTTACATCAAAACAGTAGGTTTCAAATGATGTCCCTTGAGTAGTCTGTATCCAACAACCCTTCTCGAGCTGTGCGTTCCGAACACAGAGAAGCTAAGTATTCTAGTGCATTATTCGTTGTCGCTGACCAAGGAAGAAAGGTATTTTCCTGCGCGCTTAAACCAGCTGTCTTTTTTGGGCTTTGGTTCCTCTTGTTGTTCTGGCGTTTCTACAGCAGGAGTTTCGGGAACTTCAGGAGTTGCGTCCTGTGTTTCTTCGTGTTCTTCAGGGAACAACAAAGGTTGTTGAGGAGTCACGCGTTCGCCACCGTTGCAGTTGATTTCGCCGGTTTCGATAATCGCCAATCCCACGTTGTACGTTCCGCTTTGGTTGAAGCGGCTGTCGTCAGCAGTCACGCTCAATCGAGGAGGTGTGTTCACGATGCGGAGGTTGAGATCTTTGAAGTGTTGCTCAAATGCCTTGTTGATATTGCGCAGTTGGGCTGCTCCGCCAGTGACAATCACGCCATTAACGAGTTTGTCCAAATCGATATTAGCACGTTTGGCTTGTTCTGCCACGTTTTGTACGATTTCTTCCACACGCGCCTCGATGATTTCTAGCAGATTCTTCTGGCTATATTTGCGACCGCCTTCGAGAGTGATGTGAGACTCTTCGCTTTCTTCCAAGTTTTGGAAATCAGGATAACCATAAGTACGCTTCAATTCCTCAGCGCGATTTTCGTCGCAGTTGAACACTTTCACGATGTCCTGAGTAATGTTGTCGCTACCCAACGGAATCACAGCTAGATGACGCAACAAACGGCTCTTATACACTGCCACAGTAGTAGTTTGGCTACCCATATCCACGAAGATGCAACCCGAGTTGCGTTCTTGTTCCGTAGGAATCACGTTTGCCAAATCGGTAGCAGAAACAGTGAGTTTTGCGATGGTGATACCAGCGCGGCGGAAGCACGTTTCGATAGTTTCAATCACCGTGCTATTGCAAGAGATGTTGAGGAAGTCAGCGCGGATGTTGTCGCTTTGCATGCCCACGGGTTCGTTAGTTACCATCGAACCCACGCGATATTCCAGAGGAATAGCTTCCAAATAAAGATGATCATTGCTGCGCGTCTCTTGGTTGTGTTCGAGCACCATGCGCACCACGTCAGATGTAATGGTTTCGCGTGAACTAAAAGGTAGGGTCACGCTATTGGTGATAGAGCGAATGCCCATACAATTCACCGATACATAGAACTTTCCTATGTTGTAGTTGGTTTTCTCTTCCAGATGTTCTTTGATATTCTTCAAGCAGTTGGTCATTTTCTCTAAGTTGTAGACACGACCTTTGCTAATGAACTCTGAGGAAAGTGTGGAGATGAAGGAGAGCACCTTGATGCTACCGTCAGCGGTCTTCTGACCTACGATACCAGTAGTTTGGAATGAACCAAGAACAATGGCTGCAATGAAGCTGTCTTGTGGCATAGGAAGATAGTTTTCTTATTATCGGTTGTGGAAGAGTATTTATAGTGAAGTTCAGTGTCTAGGCACTGAAGCACGAGTCGTCTTTGCTTGACTGTATCGTCAAAGAAAAGGAGGGAGAGAAATGTTAAGGCTGTTGTTTGATGCCAATCACCTGATTCTCATACGCCACCGAGATGGCTTGATAGCGGTTCCAGCCCACGTTGGGCAACACCTTTTCGTAGAAAGCGCGAAGGTTGTTGAGTTTTTGGTCAAAATTCTCCGCTTTTCCGAGGTGCACCAAGGCACTGCCCACACGGAGCACCAAATCGATGTCTTGATTAGGCTGCACTTGGATTTGCATCACCTGGTTGTTCCAAAAGTCGTCTTGACTTAGCAACATACCTAAGGGAAGAAGGCGTTTTTTGACAAAAGCATTGGTCACCTGACCTGTCACCACAGGCAAGTCCGCTTCATATCCACGAGCTGCCATGGGAAATCCCTTGCTGTCCACGTAGTAGTCTTCGCCATTGTCAGCGATGATGCGCAGCAGGGGTAGACGTTGCACTACAAACACATTGACGTTTTCGCCAGGTGTCTTCACGCAAATAGCTTCGCGGATGAAGGGATCGCTTTGTAGTTTATTTTGAATCCGAATCAAATCTACGTCCTTCATCGATCTACCGATAGGGTAGAGGCTTGCTTTGCGCAGCATCATGTCAATATCCTTCGCTGTGATGAGCGTAGCTTGCGCGCTGTCGGCGATGACTATGTTGAGGCTTTTGCACTGCTTCGTGTCTTCGCGCGTGATGAATGTGAAAAACGCGAAGAGCAGATAGACCGTCATGCCAAAAAGCATCAGAAGTTTGAACAGTGGACGCATGAAATGAGAGAATCAGAGCTTAGAGTTGAGAGAAGGCTGCGTAGCAGATGGACTGTGCGACAGCCATCACGAGTGCCGAGCCACTCTGCGTGGAGACATCTCGTTAGGAATCAAGAGCTATGCTTTTGTTGCCTGCTTTTTGAGAAGTATCTCTGTGAGTTGAGGGCAATAAGTGTCGGCATCACCAGCGCCAAGCACCACTAAAACGTCGAAGTCACCTTCTGCAACGATTTGTGGCAACTCCGTGAGATGCGCCATACGCTTTGTCATCTCGGGACGCAGGCGGTCGAAAATGAGTTGTGAGTTCACCCCTTCGATGGGCAATTCTCGAGCAGGGTAGATGTCAAGCAAAATCACTTCATCGAGCAGTGAGAGCGCGTCTGCGAAATCTTTGTAGAAATCGCGAGTGCGTGTGTAGAGATGCGGTTGGAAAATAGCCGTAATCTTGCGACCATCGAAGACCTCACGCAGCGAAAGGATGCTTTGCTTAATCTCCGCAGGATGGTGTGCGTAGTCGCTGAGGAAAACGCAGTGCTCATTTTTAATCTTGAAATCAAAACGGCGATCCACCCCTCCAAAGGTGAGCATCGCAGCGCGAATCTCTTCGGCAGAAACTCCTGCCAGTTGTGCCAAAGCACAAGCCGCAATACCATTATCGATATTGATGCTCACGGGCACACCGAGTTCGATGTCTGCGATGTTGCCCAAGGGCGATACCAAATCGAAGACGATGCGACCACCTCCGATGCGGATGTGTTCGGCATGGAAGTCCCCTTCCGTGCGACTATAGTCATAGCGACGCACGCCTGATTGGAGACGTTCTTCAAAGCGCAAACCGCGGTGCACCACCAATGCCCCTCCGGGTTGGATGAGCGAAGTGTAGTGAGCAAAGCTCTCCAGATAGGCTTCTTCAGTGCCGTAAATGTCCAAGTGGTCAGGGTCGGCAGAAGTAATAGCAGTGGCATAAGGACGGAGGTGATGAAAGGAACGGTCAAATTCGTCCGCTTCGATCACCACATATTCGCTTTCAGCCGAAAGCAGATAGTTTGTGCCATAGTTTTTGGTGATACCGCCCAAGAAGGCATTGCATCCCACATGACTTTGGTGCAGCAGGTGCGCCGTCATTGCCGAAGTGGAGGTCTTGCCGTGGGTGCCTGCCACACACAGCCCCTTCATGGACTGGGTGAGCGTGCCCAACACCTGTGCGCGCTTGTGGAGTTCAAAACCATTTTCGCGAAACCATGCCATTTCTTGATGATTGGCAGGGATAGCAGGTGTGTAGACCACCAATGTTTGTTGGGGATTGCGGCAAGGAGCCGGAATCAATTCGGGATTATCTTCAAAATGAATCTTGATGCCTTCAGTCTGGAGAGCATCGGTGAGTGTGGAAGGAGTGCGATCGTAGCCTGCCACAAAAAGACCTTGTTGGCGAAAATAGCGTTCGAGCGCACTCATGCCGATACCACCGGCACCTAAAAAGTAGACAGCGTTGAAATTCATATAGAGCAGATAGGATGAGATTCGTAGTGTGAAGTTGTGGGGGATGTGTAGCTCGCACAGACACAGTTAGCTGTGTGCTTTAGGGTGTGTGGACTATGCCTTCTGTTGTGCTAGAGCAATAGCAAATTGTGCGATGTCGTGTGCTGCATCTGGTTTGGCAAGCTGGAGCGCATTTACCGATAAACGTTGGAGTGTTGCCGTGTCGCGCACCGTTGCTACCGCTTGTTCGAGGAGGGTGGTGGGAGCATCTGCGTCCGTGACATAGCGCGCTGCGTCTTTGTTCACGAGGGCTAGTGCATTGTGCGTTTGGTGGTCTTCAGCCACATTGGGAGAAGGCACGAGGATAGAAGGCTTACCCAGTAGACAAATCTCACTGATGCTCGAAGCCCCAGCACGGCTCACCACCAAGTCAGCCGCAGCATAGGCAGCACTCATGTCGCTCAC
Source organism: Alloprevotella sp. (assembly GCA_015259235.1). Taxonomy (GTDB): domain Bacteria; phylum Bacteroidota; class Bacteroidia; order Bacteroidales; family Bacteroidaceae; genus Alloprevotella. The sequence goes on from JABZGM010000004.1 coordinate 24,015, forward strand.
AAACTCTGTGACGTGGAGCTGAGCAGGTGGGGTGGTTTGTGCCAATCGTTCTTGGATGTTTGCACTATAAAACTTACCGGTTTGCCACAAAATCTGCACGTCTTCTTGTTGAGTCAACCACTCCAGGTGGTTCAGCACACTTTCGTTGAGCGTGCGTGCTCCAAGGCTACCCCCGATGATGAGAATGGTCTTCAAGTCGGGACGTAGTCCAAGCTGTTGGCGAGCTGCTTCGGGAGAAAGGTTGTGGTGCAAAAGATTCTGACGCACAGGGTTACCCGTCAGGACAATGCGCTCTGCAGGGAAGAATCGCTCCATACCTTCATACGCTACGCAGATTTTCTTTGCGCGCTTGGCGAGGAGCTTGTTGGTCACCCCTGCATAGGAATTTTGCTCTTGCAGCAAGGTGGGGATGCCCATTTTGCCACACATGTTGAGAGTTGGACCGCTGGCATAACCGCCCACGCCGACTGCCACCATAGGCTTAAACTCCTTGATCACGCGCTTAGCGATGCGCTGCGAACGCCAGAGTTTGAGGAGTACACCAAAGTTGCGCCACAATTTTTTGCGGTCGAATCCGGCAATGGGCAGACCAACAATGCGATAACCTGCGGCAGGCACGCGCTGCATTTCCATACGACCTTCAGCCCCGACAAAGAGAATTTCGGCTTCGGGGTGTAGGGCTTTTATTTCGTTAGCAATGGCAATGGCAGGGAAGATATGTCCCCCTGTGCCTCCGCCACTGATGATGACTCTCAATTCGTTCATGTTCAGAGACT